>JBIPMI010000394.1:0-2622 GCA_044369215.1 Bacteroidia bacterium
TATTTAGAATTAACATCTTGCTAAAAGTTTGATCAAAGCCTTTCACACCTTTGTATTCACCTGCCACAATATCGATTTCAACACCCCTTGAGTTTAACTTTGGTATATCAGAATGATTCAAAGAATAATAAGCAGGTTGCTCCATTTTATGGGCAGCAGGTGTATTAATCCATAATTGTATGATTTCTTGTTTACCACCATTTTTAGCTAATTCAGGTGAAGGTCTTTCACTATGAATAATACCCATTCCGGCGTTCATCCATTGTACGCCACCTTTAGAAACAATCGCGTTATTTCCTCTTGAATCTCGGTGGTTGACATCACCTTCATAAATAAAAGTTACAGGTGAAAATCCTCTGTGTGGATGCGGCCCCACTCCTGCATGAAAAGGAGCAGTATTAGGTTTCACTTCAGAAGCATGGTGATGTATCAATAAAAACGGATCAATCATTTCCACTTGAGCAGATGGAAGTGGTTGACGAATAGGAATTCCACCCATATCAACCTGATGAGCATATAATAATTTCGATACAGGTTTGAGCATAATAGATTTAATTCGATTATTTTTCTTTGGGCTGAAGCCTCAAAGCTATTGAGGTTTCGGAAATGGCTTTAGCCCAAAGTTATTGAGGTTGTTATAAAAAACCCAACTGTAATTTTGCTGATTCACTCATTAAATCCTGGCTCCATGGTGGATCAAATGTTACGGTTACCGTTACTTCTTTTACGCCATTTATTTCACCCAGTTTCTGTTTAATTTCCTCAGGCATACTTTGAGCTGCCGGACAAAATGGAGATGTTAATGACATGATGATTTCAATATTCAATTCATGAGAAACATTCACTTCATAGATCAAACCCAATTCATAAATATTAACAGGAATTTCAGGGTCGAAGATGGTTTGCAAAACATGAATAGCTTCGTTTTGAACATCTACAAAATTTCTGGTTGCTGTATTATTTTCTTCCATCTTAATTTGATTGTTGATACGCCAAAGCGTACATTTTCATTTGTTTAATCATGCTGGCAAAACCATTACTTCTTTGTGAACCAATCATTCTACTCATGCCAATTTTATCTATAAAATACAATTCCGAATTCAAAATTTCTTCTGATGTTCTATTGCTCCAGATTTGAACCAATAAACTCACTAAGCCTTTTGTAATTTCAGTATTACTATCAGCTTCAAACACTATTTTTCCTTCTACTTTTTGAGGGAATAACCAAACTTTACTTTGACAACCTTTTACAATAAAATCATCTGTTTGATGAGTTGCTTCCATCACAGGTAACTTTTTACCAAGATCCATTAAGTAAAACAAAGTACTCTCCATATCCCCATCGAATAAAGAAAAGTTATCTATGATTTCATCCTGTACCTCTTGAATCGTTTTCATGTTATCTTAGTTTACATATACGAATGAGTGAATCAGTTAATTTCTTCACTTCATCTAAAGTATTATAAATAGCAAAAGAAGCCCTTACAGTTCCTTCCAATGCAAATCTATTCATCAAAGGTTGAGTGCAATGATGTCCGGTTCTAACTGCAATTCCTCTTGCATCGAGCATCATACCTATATCAAAATGATGCATTCCTTCAATTACAAATGATTGAACTGATACCTTTTCTTTAGCGGTCCCAATTGGCTTTATTGCTTTCAAATCTTCACTTAAAAGCAATTCATTGAAAAAGCTTAGCAAGGAATTTTCATGTTCTGAAATAAAATCTTTTCCAATTTCATTAACAAAATCTAATGCTTTTTTAAAGGCAATTACATCTCCAATATTTGGAGTACCGGCTTCAAATTTATAAGGGATTTCATTATAAGTTGTTTTTTCAAAACTCACTTCCTTAATCATCTCTCCACCTCCTTGATATGGAGGCATGAGTTCGAGTAATTCTCTTTTTCCGTATAAAACTCCAACTCCGGTTGGACCATATAATTTATGAGAGGAAACGCATAAAAAATCACAATCCAAATCCTGAACATCCACTTTTAAGTGAGAACAAGCCTGAGCTCCATCCAATAAAACTTTTGCGCCAAATGAATGTGCTTTTTGTATGATTTCTTTAACAGGATTAATAGTTCCTAAAGCATTACTTACCCAAACACAAGCTACTAATTTGGTTTTTGGATTTAGTAATTTATCAAATTCATCCATCAACAATTCACCTGCATCATTAATAGGAATGACTTTTAATACAGCAGATTTTTCTTCACAAATCATTTGCCAAGGAACAATATTGCTATGGTGTTCCATGGTTGTGATAATGATTTCATCACCGGCTTGAATGAATTTTCTGGCCCATGTTTGAGCAACTAAATTGATACTCTCAGTAACACCTTTTGTAAAAATACACTCTTCAACTTCTCTTGCATTTATGAAAGTCTGAATAGTCTTTCTGGTATCCTCAAACATTTCAGTTGAACGAGCTGCCAAAGTATGCGCTGCTCTATGAATATTGGCATTATCGAAACGATAATATTTGTCCAATGCCTCTATTACAGATATTGGTTTTTGAGTAGTAGCGGCATTATCAAAATATACCAAAGGATGTCCATTTACCTCTTGGTCTAAAATTGGAAATAAAGTCCGTATTTTTTCAATATCCGCAATAT
>JBIPMI010000110.1:0-9029 GCA_044369215.1 Bacteroidia bacterium
GGAGGGAGTGAGTAGGGAGTTTGGAGTGGGAGTATTGAGTGTGGGAGAGGGAGTAGAGGTGAGAGAATGAGAAAATAAAGAGGTGGGAAAGAGGGGGTAAATAGGATTTGGTGTAGGATTTTTTAAAATTGGAAAGAAGAGTGAATGATTTTCTTTTAATGGAAGCACATTAGTTTAAAGAATAAAACTGAAGTAATTCATTTTTGATTGGACTAAACTTTCTTAAAACTCTAAAACTTTTGAATTATAGTCATTTAATCAAAAAAATAATTGATAATCAAGCAAGAGCATAAAGTTCAAGGAAAAAAAATCAGACAAAATTTCTTTCTACCTTTCCAATGCTTTGCTTATTTTCGCCACCCAAATGGCATTAGATCAATTAGAGGAAGATTTAGGAGTTGAACAAAAGGAAATGAGTTTTTTCGACCATATAGATGAGTTGAGAAAACACATTATTCGTTCGGTGGCGGCAGTTTTAATTTGTGCAATTGTCATTTTCTTCAATAAACATTTCCTTTTTGATGTAGTACTTTTCGGACCCATTCATACAGATTTCTGGACCTACAGAATGATGTGCAAATTGAGTAATGAATTCTTGGGAAATGATTTGTACTGTGTGAAAGATATTGGCTTTGTTCTCTCGAATATTGATATTACAGGACAGTTCACCCAACATTTATTTATCTCATTTGTAGCAGGAATTGTCATTGCTTTCCCTTTTGTTTTGTGGCAATTATGGGCCTTTATTAAACCTGCTTTAAACGAAAGAGAAATTAAATATGCTAGAGGTTTAGTTTTTTTTAGTTCGATGTTGTTCAATATCGGAATTGCATTTGGCTATTTTATTTTATCTCCTCTTTCCATACAATTTTTGGGTTCTTACCAAGTAAGTGAAATGGTAAGTAATGAAATCAACCTGGAATCTTATGTTTCTTTTGTTTCAACATTAACATTTGCTTGTGGTTTGATTTTTGAAATGCCAATACTTGTTTATTTCCTTGCAAAAATTGGCATTCTAAGCAGTACTACCATGACGAAATTCAGGAGATATGCTTTGGTTGTAATTTTAATTCTTGCCGGTATCCTCACTCCTTCCCCTGATATGGCAAGTCAGATTATGATGGCGGTTCCTCTGTATGGTTTGTATGAACTAAGTATTTTAGTTGCAAAACGTGTGGAGGCTAACAAAGAAAAAGACCGTTATAAATAACCCCATCTAGGTTTTGTGTTTTAAACTTCAATATTATAAATTATGAAAATATCTATTGGTAACGACCACGCAGGTTATGATTATAAAGAAGCAATAAAAGCAAGCTTAATTGCTGCAGGTCATGAAGTTACTGACCATGGAACTCATGGCTTAGATTCAGTTGATTATCCTGACTTTGCGCATCCTTTGGCAACATCTGTTGAAAGCGGAAATACTGATTTAGGAATTCTTATTTGTGGTAGCGGAAATGGCGTTTGTATGACTGCCAATAAACACCAGGGTATTAGAGCTGCGCTTTGCTGGAATGTTGAATTAGGTGCTTTAGCCAGACAGCATAACAATGCCAATGTACTTTGTTTACCTGCTCGTTTCATTTCACTAGACTTAGCTCAGGAAATTACCAATACCTTTATTAGTGCAGATTTTGAAGGTGGAAGACACGAAAATCGTGTAAATAAAATTTCTTGCTAATACATTTAGTTTCAAAAACACTTGGATAGGTCAAAAATCATTGATGGAATTAAGCAGGGTAATATTCGCGCCCTTGCCAGAATGATAACAGGAATTGAAAATGAAATTCCTGAATTCGATTCTATGATGGAGGAATTACATTTTGCCAATACACCTGTCATCGGGTTTACTGGTCCTCCGGGTGCAGGTAAAAGTACATTAATTAGTGCCTTTGTAAAGTTCCTAAATAATCAAGGTAAAAAGATTGCTGTATTGGCTGTCGACCCAAGTTCTCCTTTTCACCAAGGTTCACTTTTAGGCGACAGGTTGCGCATGAGTGAACACTATTTACTTCCCAATGTTTTTATCAGAAGCATGGCTAGTAGAGGTAGTCTAGGCGGATTGGCTCCAAGAGTATTTGAAGTTTGTGATGTTTTAAGAGCAGCACATTTCGATTATATCCTCATTGAAACTGTTGGTGTTGGTCAGAGTGAAGTTGAAATTGCTGCACTTGCAGATACTTCGGTACTTGTTTTGGTTCCTGAAGCCGGAGATGAAATTCAAACCATTAAAAGTGGTATCATGGAAATTGCTGATGTATTTGTTTTAAATAAAGCTGATAGAGATTCCGCTGATATCTTTATGAAAAACCTGCAATCATTGGCTCATAGCCATGCAACTGCCACCTGGGAAACACCGGTTGTTAAAACAGTAGCATCAAAAAATGAAGGCATTGAAGAGTTATTTAATGCGATTGAATTACATAGAAATAATCCAATAATTGGGCTGAAAAAAGAACAATTGTTTGCTCAAAAAGCACTTAATCTAATCAGACATTTAAGAACCCGTGATATAAATTTTGAAGAGTTAAAACACGATATCTCTATAAATTTAAATGTTGAGCAAAACTTTAATATGTATCGCTATGTTAAAAAATACATTAAGTAAAAAACATGCAAATTTGTATCATATCAGGTTCGGCAAGAGCAAATAACAATACACACAGAGTTTCTTTGGCAATTGAACTATTATTAAAAGCGAATCACGAAATTTCAGTAATCGATTTTAAAGAATTCGATATTCCTTCGTTGGCTCAAGGCGGATTAAAAACAAATGCCCTAACTCCATTTCAACAAAACCTCATCGATTCATTATTCAAGGCAGAAGTTGTTATTATGGTTTCACCTGAGTACAATTGGAGCGCCACACCTGAAATTTTAAACATGCTGAACCTGGTTCCCAATAAACCATTTGACCAAATTTTTAACAATAAAGTATTTGCATTTGTTGGCGTTTCAACCGGAAAAGGAGGTAAAGTTCCAGCATTACAAATGATGCAAATTGTAAATAAACTAATTAGTTTTAGCAATAACGATTCCATTGTTTCATCTAGAATATTCGAAGCACACTTTGTAAAAGAGGTTTTAAATGAAAACGGAGAAAGCCTGGGCAATCCAATGTTTGATAAAGGCTTGAACGATTTTTGCGATTATACAATCAGAATTGCGAATCGTTGGTTTGGTAAATAATATTTACTGAGTTTTTTCTAATCTAATTCCGGCAGCTAATACATGTTGAAGTGTATCAACACGCATATTATGCTGTAACTCGAAATGGTAAATTCCCAATTCATGAAACTTAAATCCATCTTTCACCGGAACCTGATAATCATATAAATCACCAAGCCCTTTTCCAAGCCATTGTCCGGTTTCATCAGCTAATTGAATTTGCTTTTCTTCATCAGCAACTAATTTTGTTGGGCTTTCGCTATGCATATTCACAAAAATATTTGCATAAGGATAATCAGAAGCCACACGAAGATTAACAAATAGATTATATAAAGAATTGGTATCCGTTACATTCACATCAAAAACCAGTTTATTCTTATAATACCAGCCATCTGTTGGCAAATCCTTGTTTTCGTCAAACAATCTGTTAGAATCGCATGAAGCAAAGAAAATACTACCTAAAGCTAAAATGAATACCCAATTTTTCATACTATTCCTTTGGTGTTTGAGGATTTGAATTCTGGTTTGAACTTGGATTTGGCCTATTGTTATTATTTCTATTCTTCTTAAAAGGCGGTCTTCTATTTGGGTTTTGATTTGGATTAGGAATTTGGTTCGGATTAGGATTCTGGCTAGAATTAGGTACCTGAACATTTTCATTCACCTGGCTAGAATCGAGGGTATTTACCTGTTGATTTTGCTGAGGTCTTGGATTCCTGTTAGGATTATTATTAGGCCTTGGTCCTTGATTAGGATTAGGTTTTTGACCTTCTCTATTCTGCGTATTTTGAGGCGCATTTGGTTTAGGACCGTTGTTATTCGGGTTAGGATTATTAGGACGATTATTTGCTGGTTTATTTTGATTCGGATTTGGTTTAGGGCGATTTTTATTTCCACCTTTTCTATTTCCTTTATCATCTAAACGAGTTAATGAATCTCTTCCCATATCGTTTTGGAAATCGAGCTCAATCTTTTCTGGTTTATTCGAAACCGGCTTATGTAAAACCAAAGGCGGACGAACACCGGTTTTATTCAGTTCAGCGTATTCATTTACTTTAGTCACGGGAAGACTAATCCATTCACCACCCATTTCAGCACGAGGAGCAAACCACATCAAACGTTTTAAGATATCTGTTTTTACAACTTTATAAGATTTTTCTTCTGCAAATTCCAAAACCAGATTGCTGTTTTCAGGAAACTCTTTTAATGCCTCAAGATAAGAATCCAATTCAAAATTTAAGCAGCATTTGAGTTTACCACACTGGCCACTCAGTTTCAATTGGTTTAAAGATAAATTCTGGTAACGAGCAGAATTGGTATGAACCATTTTAAAATCGGTTAACCACGTACTGCAGCACAATTCTCTTCCGCAAGAACCGATTCCACCTAAACGACCGGCTTCCTGACGGTAACCAATTTGTCTCATTTCGATTCTCACTTTGAAAGAATCGGCAAGACGTTTGATTAATTCACGAAAATCTACACGGTCTTCAGCTGTATAATAAAATATTGCTTTTCTTCTATCACCTTGGTATTCAACATCACTTAGTTTCATACTCAAACCCAATTCCATTGCAATACTTCTTGCTTTGTACATGGTAGGAACTTCTAATTCCTGATTTTCCTTGAGTTTGGCAACATCGGCTTCATTGGCCTTTCTGATAATCTTTTTAAAATCTCCCTGGTCTTCGGTGCGGTTGTATTTCTTCATTTGAAGTTTTACCAATTCACCCTTTAAACTCACTTTACCAATATCGTAACCACCACTTTCCGACTCAACAACAACATATTCGTTAATGTAAAACTCAACATTATTAGAGTTCCTGAAAAACTCTTTTCTGGTACCTTTAAAACGAACCTCAACAATATCATAAGGTTTGATATGAGGTGGAAGATCCATCTCACTCAACCAATCGAAGGTATTTAACTTATTACAAGCACCTGTGCTACAGCCACCGCTGCAACCACCACCAGTACCACATGAACCTGATCCACACGCCATCTTATATATTTCAAATTAGAAAAGCCAATAATTAAAAACGTGAAAACTACATCAAACGGCCTTCACCGGAGTTTTCAACTGCCTGCCAATATACAAAGAAAGATTTAAAAACATGATTTTTAGGTTGGCGTTCCTTTCGGCATGATAAACTGCATCATCAAGACTATGAGTTATTTGCTCCAAATTACCATCATGTAGGAAAGGTGAAAATTTTACCAGAAAGCCCATTTCTGTTTGATTCACCCTTAACATTTCCTTTTGGGCAAAACGATAAATAAATGCAGAACGAATCATTTGAGAAGTATAATGAAGAAAATTCTTTACATATTCTCTACCACTTGTACTCAATTCATCTACAACGGGTTGTATATCATTGATTTTTTGTCCATAACAAGCTCTCATCCAACGACTAAACAAATCAAAATAACCATCCTGTTCAATATGAAGCAAAGCCATTGCCATATTGTAATTTCCATCTGCCAAACGAGCTATATCACTGGCCTTCTGCTGGTCACACTCGTGACGCTCCATAAGAGCACGGGTCATATCAACATCATTTATTCTCGGTACTTTTACCAATTGTGCTCTTGAAAGAATAGTTGCCAATATTTTATCGGTATTGTTTCCAACCAGAATAATTAATGTTCCTACTGGTGGCTCTTCCAATAATTTTAGAAGGATGTTTCCTGAATTTAGCAAATATTCCGGTTGCCAGATAATTTGTGTTTTATATTTAGCCTCATAACTTTTTAAACCCAAACCAGAGATAATATCACGACATTCTTCTGTAGTAATATTTCCTTGTTTATTAGCCTCAGAATTAAGCTTTTGCAACCAATCAAAATCACTTAAATATGGATTTCCCAATAATGCTGATCGCCAATTTTCCATTACTTCTTTTGAAAGTTTACTTGGCGATGTAATTGGGAAAGTAAAATGTAAGTCAGGATGTGTGTATTTGTCAAATTTCAGACAGGAAGTACAAGTTCCACAACTATCGTTTTCACCGGGATTTAAACAATTTACATACTGAGAAAAAGCAATAGCCATTGCCAGGTTTCCCGAACCCTCTGATCCTAGAAAAAGCTGTGTATGGCTGATTCTACCTGTTTTAGATAAGCTAATTAATTTATCTTTTAGCTCTTGATGTCCAATTATATCTTTAAAAAGCACGTGTATTTTTTGGAGCTAAAATAGTATTGAAAATTCAAATATTCTTATTTATGTTAAATACAATTTAATAATTTTTAAGACATGGTGGTTTGAATTATCAAATTATTAAATTTAACTTCGCACCAAGCTAGAATGAAGAAAAATATATATAGAATAACCCTAGGAAAAACATGCCCCAATTGTGGATCATGGGACCTTGAACGCGTTTCAAGACCTTTTACACCAAGATATATTTTATTTTTTCTAAGTCTTAAAAGTTATTGGTGCAGAAAATGCTTCATTGTGATTAATTGTATCAAAAAAACTGACTAAACTCCCCCACCCCAATTATCTCTATCCAAACTTCGGTATTGAATAGCCTCTGCTAAATGTTCCGGTTTGATTTCCTCACTTCCTGCTAAATCTGCAATTGTTCTCGCTACTTTAAGGATTCTGTCGTAAGCCCTTGCCGATAATTGTAACCTGTTCATCGCAGTTTTAAGCAAAGTTTGTCCTATTGAATTCAAAGCACAATATTCTCTTGCCTGGGTACTGCTAATTTGCGCATTACAATAAATTCCTTCTGATTCCGAATAGCGTTCCTCCTGAATTTTCCTTGCATTGATTACCCTTTCTCTTACCAAAGCGCTTCTTTCTGCTTTTCTTGATTCACTTAATTGTTCAAAATTTACAGGAGTTACTTCAATATGAATATCAATTCTATCTAATAAAGGACCTGAAACTTTACTTAAATACCTTTGCACAACACCTGGTCCACACGTACATTTTTTTTCGGGGTGATTAAAATAACCACATGGACATGGATTCATGCTGGCAACCAACATAAAACTTGATGGGTATTCAATAGAAAATCTTGCTCTTGAAATAGTTACTTTTCTTTCTTCCAAAGGTTGGCGCATCACTTCTAAAACTGTTCTTTTGAACTCCGGCAATTCATCCAAAAACAAAACACCATTGTGTGATAAAGAAATTTCGCCAGGTTGAGGATTGTTTCCTCCACCAACTAAAGCTACATCGCTTATGGTATGATGCGGAGAACGAAATGGCCTTGAATAAACCAATGAGGCTTGTTTGGGCAATTTGCCTGCCACCGAATGTATTTTGGTAGTTTCTAATGCTTCTTGTAAAGTTAAAGGAGGTAAAATTCCAGGTAATCGTTTTGCCAGCATCGTTTTTCCGGCTCCGGGAGGACCAATTAAAATTACGTTATGTCCACCTGCAGCAGCTATTTCCAATGCTCTTTTAATGTTTTCTTGTCCGCGTACATCAGCAAAATCATCTGTTAAATAAACCTGATTCTGTTCAAATTCTTTTCTGGTATCAATAATAACTTGTTCCAAAGCCTCTTCCATTCCATTAAAAAACTGAACAACTTCCTTAAGTGAAGGAGCTGCATAAACCTTTAAATTGTTTACAATAGCAGCTTCTCTGGCATTTTCAGCAGGAAGAATTAATCCCTCATAACCTTCTTTTCGTGCTTGGATTGCCATGGGTAAAGCTCCTTTTATTGGCTTCAAAGTTCCATCCAAAGCCAATTCCCCCATCATGATATATTTTTCAATTTTATCTGTATTCAGCTGTCCGGTTGCTGCCAAAAAACCTGCAGCAAGTGGCAAATCATAAGCACTCCCCTCCTTTCTAATATCAGCAGGAGCCATATTAATCACTACTTTTTGTCGGGGCATTAAATAACCATTGATACGAATTGCACTTTCAATTCTTTGCTGACTTTCTTTAACAGCACTATCTGGCAATCCAACCAAAAAATAACCAACTCCAGCACCGGGAGAAGCATTTACCTCAATTGTTATTGTTACAGCACTCACTCCATATACTGCACTTCCAAAAGTTCTGATCAACATAATTTCGCTCTTTTTTTCGCTATAAAAGTAAAGCACCAAACTATTATGGCAATATTTTAGATATTTGCTACTTAGTATTTTTTTTAAATGAAAGGTTATATCAAGCTTCTTATATATGTAAAACCATACAAAGTTTTAGCCGCTTTAAATGTGTTTTTCAATATACTTTCCATCATTTTTAGTCTGGTTTCTATAGCGGTTATCATGCCCTTTTTGAAGTTATTATTCGCTCAGGAACAATTAGTTAAGGAAAAGCCAACCTTAAGCATGGACTTCAAAAACATCAATGAAGTTTTTAACTATTACCTATCTGAATTAATCAGAATGGAAGGCCCCGAATCTGCCCTAATTTTTATTTGTATAATTCTTGTGCTAACAATTGTGCTAAAGAACCTTTTTAGGTACTTAGCACTCTATTTTATGGTTTCCCTTAGAAATAATGTGGTGAGTGATTTGAGGGAATCTTTATACAGACATATCCTAATTTTACCGCTTTCCTATTTCAGTGAAGAGAAAAAAGGAGATTTAATCAGTCGCATGACCAGCGATATTTTGCAGATTGAAGTTGCAATCATGAGCTCATTGGAAGCCTTATTTAAAGAGCCTCTAACTATTATAATCTATTTAGGATTTTTAATTTGGTTAAGTCCGATTCTAACTTTAATCGTATTCATCACACTGCCAATAATGGGCTTTTTAATTGGTAAAGTTGGTCGTTTACTCAAAACCTATTCACAAAGGGGGCAATCAAAATTTGGAGATTTGGTTTCATTGTATGAAGAAACTTTAATGGGTATAAGAATCATCAAAGCATTTAATTCTCA
>JBIPMI010000395.1:0-2619 GCA_044369215.1 Bacteroidia bacterium
AAAAGCAATTGCATTAGGAGCAATTGGTGGAGTTAATTATAAAAATGAAGACTGGCATAAGGCATTAGTTAAATTAAGTGGTGGATTTGATGCTACTATAGATTCAGCTTGTGGAGACAATTTCGCAAAACTAGCAGACATGGCTAAACCCGGAGGAAGAATTGCGTTTTATGGTGCAACTCTAGGAGCATTTAACAGTGGTGTTCCTGCAAAAATATTCTGGAAACAATTAGATATTTTAGGTTCAACTATGGGCAATGATGAAGAATTTAAATCCATGTTAGAATTTGTAAACAACCACAAAATTATACCTGTAGTTGATGAAGTATTTCCATTAGCCAATGCAGAAGAAGCCATGCGCAAAATGGATGAAGGAAAGCAGTTTGGAAAGATTGTGTTAACCACGCTGTAGCACCGCGATTCATCGCGGTGACCAATAAAAATTATTTCATTGTTTAATTCATTTATTGAATGTTTGAATTTTGTTCCCAAAATGATTAGGTTCAATTTATTGAACAATTAAATTTATTTCACAGAGTCGTATCTCAAATTATATTATATCAATTTAATATTGGGCTTCACAATAATTACAATTTTCTTTAGAGCAGTATTTCTTAAAAATTTGAACTATTCAATTGAATACAAGAAATTGTTTCTACATTTCCTTTCATGAAACCAATCTTCTTTTTCTATTTTCTGCTTCTCATTACTTATTCTGCTTATGCTGATTTAAAGTACCAGCCTATAAAATTTGAGCTAAAAACTGTTAAAGAAATGTATAAGGAGGGAGAAATAATCAGCTTAAAGATTGTAATTAGCAATATAGACAAGCACCGCAATTATCCTGTTCTCGTTCCTAAATCGGGCAAAAATGGATCAAAACTATTCTATTTACAGGTTTATGATGCTGCAAAAAACACTTATTTATTGAGGTATCAAGAAGAAATAAAAGAAAATTCAACTCAACAAAAAAGCGCTTATGAAATAAGGTATTTAAAACCTCTTGAAAGCATTGAAATTCCTTTTTATTTAAATGAAACTGATACAAGCTCAATCTTCAATCATCAAATTGGAGTACCTCTTTTTGCTGGGATTTATCGATTTAGAATTAACTACCAAACTTTGGGAATAAATGAAGCCTCCAGTATTTTCAACTATTACAATCATTCTGAAGAAGAGATTCCTTTAGATGGCAAAATGGCAATGCCGAGTTCGGGATTATTCAGCAATTTCGTACAAATCAAAATAAAAAGAACAGCAGATACCATTGTCAATATTTCTGGCAAAAATTATTATATCAAACCCAATGGCGATAGGTATTTATATCTTACCGAAAATCTATCTCAAATTGTAACAGATGAAAGATGTGTGCACATCACAAATATTCCTCCTGATAGCTGTTCATTTAATAGAGAATATTTCTATAGCTATTTTAAAGATTTATATACTGAATACATTAACCGATTTGATGACGGAGATATCATAGAATACCGCAAATTCAGGAATGAATGTCCTGATTATTTATACACAGAAAAATTCAATGAAAACAAGCAGAAAACTTTTTGGGCAATTCAACTCAATGACAAGAGTTTTTATAAAGTATCCTACATTCAACCTGGTGATAAACTTGAACAAGAAACCTTTTGTACATTTCAAGGAACAAGCTGCAAAGTGATTACTTATATGTATGACAAAAACGGGATATTAAAAACTACCAAAACAGAACTTACAGAAGAATGTATGGAAGTAGAAATTGACGGAAAGAAACACTATTACAAAGCTGGGATTGAGGAGTTGGATTCATCTAAATAAATTTAAAATTTAATTGAATCATCAGCTAATCCCAAGTTTTCAATCAAAACATCTGAAAAACAGGATTCAACCTAATATTCCTATTTGACATTCATATTTAAATTATAAACATTAAATTGCACGCATAAGAACGAAACTCAAATGAAAGTTACAGATCACATTAGTCAAGCTAAAGACACTCTTTTTTCAATAGAAATTTTACCTCCTTTAAAAGGAAAAGATATTCAAAGTATTTTTAGTGGCATTGCGCCTTTAATGGAGTTTAAACCTGCTTTTGTTGATGTTACTTATCACCGTGAAGAGTTCGTTTTGAGAAAACGTAAAGATGGTGGTTTCGATAAAGTGTATACCAGAAAACGTCCGGGTACAGTTGCCATTTGTGCTGCTTTGATGAACAAATACCATATTGATACTGTTCCTCATTTGATTTGTGGTGGTTTCAGTAAAGAAGAAACAGAAAATGCATTGATAGATTTACATTTCTTAGGTATAGACAATGTGCTTGTTTTAAGAGGTGATAATATAAAAAACGAAAGCAATTTTGTTCCTGAGCCTGATGGCAATAAAGATTCACTTGAACTATTAAAACAGGTAGTTAGAATGAACAATGGAAAATACTTAGATGAAGAAATTGAGAACACTAGCACATCTTCATTCTGTATTGGCGTTTCTGGTTATCCTGAAAAACATTTTGAAGCCCCAAATATGAACAAAGACATGGCCTGGTTAAAACAAAAAGTCGATGCCGGTGCTGATTATATTGTGACTCAAATGTTCTTCAACAACCAAAAATATTTTGAGTTTGTA
>JBIPMI010000396.1:0-2617 GCA_044369215.1 Bacteroidia bacterium
ATTTTTAAATTATTTTAATTGTATTGAACTTTAAATGTTATTTTTTAACTTATTTTTTTACGATTTATTTAAAAATATATTCGATTTATTTGTTTGTTTTTTAATAAATTTATGTAAAAATAATTACACTAAAAAAAAGTAATTAGCCAATATCAAACATAAGTTTCAAATATTGGGCCACAAAAAACACCTGACACGTTTTATTTGTAAATTGTTGTTTTTTAGTTATTTATTAAAATAGTTGATAATTGGTTTAAACCTTTTTGAATCAAAATTGGATTTCCTTCTTCAAATTGACTTTATTAAGCTGCTCAAATCAATGAATGATTCAAATAATTCGGTTACAAAAACCATTTAGTTGAACATCATTTATTGAAATTAAGGGTAAATACTTTAATGATAATAGATTTTGTACCTTTGTTAAAATTTTAATAATATGGCAGGAACTGAGTTTTTTGGCGCTGAGGAGCGTAAAGAGATTAATGATGTATTAGAAACAGGAATTTTGTTCAGATATAACCATGATGCTCAAAGAAATAATATTTGGAAAGCACGTGAATTTGAATCAGAAGTTGCGAAGTTGGTTGGAGCAAAGTATGCTCATGCTGTGTCAAGCGGCTCTACAGCTGTTTCTTGTGCTTTAGCTGCTGCAGGAATTGGTGCTGGTGATGAAGTTATTGTACCTCCTTTTACATATATTGCTTCTGTTGAAGCCGTAATATTTGCTGGTGCCTTGCCGGTTTTTGCCGAAATAGATGAAACTTTATGTTTGAGTGCTGAGGGCATTAAAAAAGCTATTACGCCTAAAACAAAAGCAGTTTTATTGGTGCATATGTGCGGTCAAATGGCCAATATGGATGAAATTATGGCTGTAATTAATGAACATAATTTGGTATTAGTTGAAGATGCCGGTCAAGCAATGGCTGCTTCTTACAAAGGAGTTTCAACCGGATTATGGGGTACAACTGGTTGTTATAGTTTCGATTTCTTTAAAATAGCAACGGCCGGTGAAGGTGGTGTGATGGTTACCAATAATGAAGCTGCTTACAAATTGGCTGATAATTTTGCAGACCATGGTCATGACCATATTGGAAATAATCGTGGAATGGAAAACCATCCTGTTGTTGGTTTTAACTATAGAATTTCAGAATTACATGCTGCTGTAGGTTTGGCACAAACTCGCAGAGTTCCTATGATTCGTGAAGCCAATAATAAACACAAAAAGTTTATGATGGCTGAATTAGGAAAAATTTCAGGAGTTAATTTTGCGACTTTACCTGATCCTAGCGGAGATTCCGCTACTTTTTTAAACATCCTTTTACCTAATACAAATTTAGCTGCTAAAACAGTTGCTAATTTTAATGAAAATGGTGTAAGTGGTTTTAATTATTGGTTCACTAATATGTACCATTTTATTAACCAATGGGATCATATTAAAGAGGGTAGGGTTGCTGCTAAAACTAACGTTCAGTTACTGGGCGCTCCTCAAGATTATAAAAATTTAGACCTTCCAAAAACTCAGGAAACTATTGGAAGATTAATTTCTTTCTCAATTAAAGCTAGTTGGACTGAATCTGAATTAACAGAATTGACATCAAAAATTGCTGCTTCTATTCAATCAACAATGCAACAATCAGCTTAATTTTAAACCAAATTAAATGACGCATAAGAATTTTAAAAGCATTGAAAAAACCGTTTTTGGAAGAGGAAGTTTTAATCAACTTGATGAGATTTTAGAACCCAAAAGGACTTTAAACAATGCTTATATGGTCTTTATTGTTGACCATTATTTTAAAAGCAAAGAACTTGAAAGCAGGCTTCCTGTTCATGAAGGAGATTTGGTTTATTTTATTGATGTTGATCCTTATGAACCAACAACAGAACAAATAGATGCTCTAAGAGACGAAATTCTTGCAAAAAAAGGTTTACCTTCAGGCTTAATAGGAATTGGTGGTGGAAGTATTATGGATATTGCTAAAGCAACTGCATTAATGCTTACTACTGAAGGTTCTTCTTCTTTATACCAAGGTTTAAACCTCATTAAAAAACCAGGCGTTTATCATGTTGGTGTTCCTACAATTTCCGGAACTGGTGCCGAATGCAGCATGACTGCCGTGCTAACCGGTCCTGAGAAAAAACTTGGCTTAAAATGTGAATGGACTATTTTCGACCAAGTTATTCTTGATTCAGAACTTACTGCAACTGTTCCCGTTGATAAATGGTTTTATACTGGAATGGATACATTTATTCATTGTATAGAAAGCCGTGATGGAATTCTTAATAATGCATACAGCATGGCTTATGGAGAGCAATCTTTAAAGCTTTGTCGAGATATTTATTTAGGAGATAATGCAGGTCAATCGCCCGAAAATGATGACAAACTTATGGTTGCATCATTAATGGGTGGTTTAAGTTTAACTTATAGTGAGGTTGGAATTTGTCATGCATTAAGTTATGGCTTAAGTAAGATTTTTGGTGAAAAACATTGTTATGCAAATTGCTTGGCTTTCCAACATTTGGCAGATTTTTATCCTGAAGGTGTTGCTGAATTCAATACAATGTTAGATAAACATGGAATTACACTTCCTCCAGGTCTTAGCAAAAATTGGACAGATAC
>JBIPMI010000397.1:0-2612 GCA_044369215.1 Bacteroidia bacterium
GTTAGTTTATGTGTACCAATCATTCTGCTATGAAATCCTTGAAAACCATATCTAACTAAGGGTTCATTGGTCCAATTTAAACTGCTTCTTTTGGGTTTCGAAAAGCCTGATGTAAAAACATTAAATATCGTAATAGGAGCGCCTGTACTTTGTTCAGTTCTAAAATGAATAATTCCATTTAGGGCGCCTGAGCCATATAAAACAGAAGATGCGCCTTTTATTACTTCAATTTGTTTTACATTTTCAATGGGTACCAATCCCCATTTTACATTTCCTGCATCACCCATTAAAAATGGCAAATCATCTACCAAAACTAAAACTCTTGAACCGGCGCCATAAGTCCAGCCACTTCCACTTCTTATGTTTATTTGTCCATCAATTACACTCACAGAAGGAATTTGACTAAGGAATTTATCCATATTGGTTACACCTTTGTTTTGAATAAGATATGGTTTTATAACTTCGGTACTTACTTTTGAACGAGTAATAGATTCTGTATTTCTGGAGCCGGTAACGATAGCCTGCTCGAGTAATTTGTTGGAAGGATTTAAATAAACAATAAATTGGTTTTTGCCTTCGAGGTATAAGTTTATTTCGTTTTCGGAAATTGATTTTGTAATAGATTCATATCCTTCTTTAAAAATATTGATATAATACTTTTTAGAGTCCATCTTTTTGAAAGAAATTTCAAATTCACCACTAATTTTTGATTTAATTTGAGATTCATTCAAATCAATTACACAATCAGGAATCGGCTTATTTGAACCAGCTTCTAGAATTTTGCCTTTTAGTAAAAATTGTGCATTTATAGAACTAATTGAACCCAGAAGAGTGGCACAAATCAAAAAAATATAATACCTTGCCTCAAAATTATTTCTCATGAAAAAACTATTAGTTTGTTCAATAATACTGATTTCTGCAATTACTTTCAGCAAAGATCTTTCTGCGCAATGTTCACCTGATACTACAATTAAAAGCAGCGGAATATATCCTGCTGCATTAGGAAGTGCCAAAGAATCAGTGCCTTATATGCAAATCATTCAGTTTTATATTAATAGAGATACCTTGGTAACATATTTAGGTCAGCAAATTTTAGCAAATATTGATTCCATTAAAATTACAGGAGTAAAAGGAATGCCAAATGGATTTAATTATGTGTGCCACAATGCAACTTGTGCTGCGCCAGGCGGCAAACCTGGTTGTGCAACAATAACTGGAACTGCAGCAAGTGGAACAGCAGGTAATTATCCTTTGACAGTATATTATCAGGTTTTTGCAAGAGCTGTATTTGGTGGATTTCCAATCTCACAAACCATTTCAGATTCAAATGTGACATATAGCCTTTTGGTTGAAAATGCTACAGGTTTAAATACTGTTTCTGGTGATGTAGGTTTTGATTTATATCCAAATCCATCTTTTGAGCAAACAACAATTTTATTAAACAGCAATACTGAATTGTCTAAAGTTGAATTGTTTTCATTAGACGGAAAAGAGACGGATGTTATAGTTGAATACAAATCAAACATGATTGCCACAATTAAAACCAGTACATTAATTAAAGGATTGTATTTAGTTAAAATTTATACCACAGATGGCAGATGGGCATTTAAGAAATTGCAAGTAGATTAGCAGCTGGAATTGGCTTCTTGCTCCTAAGCCCTGAAGGGGCGAGATTTGCTAGCACATAAATCACCAAAATCAATCATACCCTAAAGGGGGCGAAATCAGTTTTAGCGGAAGACAACATGCCTTTTGAGGAATGCCTTCAATTGGAGAAAAACATTTATAATAGTTACTTCAATTCTCAATTTTAATTTCGCCCATGCAGGGCTTTGAGCATTTCATTACAATTGAACTAACGAATTTCGCCCCTTTAGGGCTAGTAAGATTGGTCAACGTATTTTAGGCTACAAAAAAATATTAGTCATCAAAAAAATGGATTTCACTATCAACAGAATCTCCTAAGCCCTGAAGGGGCGAGATTTGCTAGCACATAAATCATCAAAGCCAATCAAGCCCTGAAGGGGCGAAATCGATTGTTATTTAATGATTTATATTCAATAAATTTTTATTTGATAGATTATCCCTGCAAATTTGTTTATGTCAAAAGCAAGTCTCTTATACCTTTATGTGTTTTTTTCACTGCTTCATTTTAATACCTATTCCCAACATACCTATATTCCACTTGGCCAGTCGAGTATGCATTTGCTAGATAGATTTGAGATAAAATCAGGAGAATTGAATAATGATTATTTTCATAGCTCAAATAAATCATATAGAAGAAAATCAATTGTAGAGTACTTAGAGAATCTAAATGATTCAACAACACAATTATCAAATCAAGATAAATTTAATATCGATTATCTAAATACAGATAATTTTGAGTGGTATAAAAACAAAAAGACTCAAGCTCTAAAAAAATATGGGAAGAATTTTTATCAAGAAAAAGCAGCTTTTTTTTCAGTCATAAATCCCGACTATTCAATTGTATTAAATCCGGTTTTATACTACCAAATTTCGAGTGAAAAGAACCAAGAGAACTTTGCTTTAATCAACAATAGAGGACTAGAATTAAGAGGGAATATTGGTAAAAGTATTGGATTTTATTCCCA
>JBIPMI010000111.1:0-8983 GCA_044369215.1 Bacteroidia bacterium
GCAATCGTTTTAAGCTTAGGTATCATTTTCATTGTAGTTCAAATATTTGGCAAAGACGAAACAGCGTGGCTTCCTGCTTTTATATGCTTTGCTGTATTAACACATTTAAAAATTACAGGCACTGTATATACCGTAATTTTCATGTTGGTATTTGCCATATTAGTGGTAATTCAATCAGCAATAAACTGGAGAATTTGGTTAGTTCGGTTTTCGCTTTTTGTAATACTTGTTGTGGGTATTTTTGGTTACCATCCATTTATTTCTAATACATTAGAAAAAGGACATCCATTTTTTCCGGTGGTTGAAAATCCTGAAATCAATTTTTTTGGTGATGTGAATTATCCTGAAAACTTTAAAGGTTTGAATCGATTTGAAAAATTTACGATTTCACTTTATTCAGAAGCAGGATGGATTAGAACACCAAATGTGACAAAATTCAAAGCCCCATTTACATTTGATGGTTTGGGAAGTTATGGTAGTGGAATTCCGGATATAAGCGCATTTGGACCTTTATTCCAGGAAGCATTTAGTTTAGCACTTATTGTTTTTTTATTGGGTTTGATATTCAACAAGGACAAAAAGTACAAATGGTTTATGCTAGGATTTACATTGGTTTTACTGATTAGTATTTTCATCAATCCTGAAGCTTATATTTTTAGATATGTACCTCATTTTTGGTTACTCACAGTTGTGCTTGCAGCTTCTTTATGGGAACATGCACAATTAAAATGGTTAAGTTTTATTTGTCTTTTAGGTTTGTTTTTTAATGTTTACCGAATGGAGGTTAAAGTGATAAGTTCGGTTAATCAAAAAACGAAGGAGTTAAATTCCTATTTAGAATTGTTAATGGGGAATGAAGATATATATGCAATTGATTCAGGTTGGGCTAAATCTTTTAAAATGAGATTAGGTGAAAACAAAATTGATACATCGAAATTAGTCTGGATAAGTCCAACAGATACTCCATTTACAGAACTTCCGGGTTCACTTGGGGGAAAATTCAAGTTAAGAAGTGCTTTGATAGCACAATGATTTTTTTACATTTGAAGTTCAAACACCAAACATAACCATGTCAACGGAAAAAATCTTAATCATCGGCTCAAATGGCCAAATTGGCTTAGAATTGGCGGCTACTTTACGAATTAACTACGGCACTGATAATGTGGTTTGTAGTGATTTGAATGCTTTGGATAATCAAGAAGGACCATTTGAATTATTAGATGTTTTAGATAAAGATAGATTTCATGAAATTGTTAAAAAACATGGAATTACCCAAGTTTATTTATTGGCAGCATTATTAAGTGCCACTGCTGAGAAGAATCCAAAATTTGCATGGGATTTAAACATGAATGGTTTGTTCCATATTTTGGATGCAGCAAAGGAAGGTTTGATTAAAAAAGTTTACTGGCCAAGTTCTATTGCGGTTTTTGGTCCAAGTACTCCTAGAGTTAATACTCCTCAGTACACTGTAATGGAACCAAACACCATTTACGGAATTAGTAAACAAGCCGGAGAGAGGTTTTGTGAATATTACCACCAGAAGTATGGTGTAGATGTAAGAAGTATCAGGTATCCTGGCTTAATTGGTTGGAAAAGTGCTCCAGGTGGAGGAACAACTGATTATGCAGTTCATATTTACCATGAGGCTATAAAAAATGGCTCTTATACCAGCTTTTTAGCAGCCGGAACAACACTTCCGATGATGTACATGGATGATGCCATCAGAGCTACCATTGAATTGATGGAAGCACCTGCAGAGAAAGTAAAAATAAGAAGCAGTTACAATGTTGCAGGTATGAGTTTCGATCCTGAAGAAATTGCCGCTAGCATCAGAAAGCATATTCCTAATTTTACTTTAAGTTATAATTCCGATTTCAGACAAGCCATTGCTGATAGCTGGCCACAAAGTATCAACGATGCAGAAGCGCGCGAGCATTGGAATTGGAAACCGGAATTTGATTTGGATAAAATGACAGATGTGATGTTGAGTAATTTGAAGTAATCATAAAGAGTTTAAACAAAAAGCCATTCGTTTTGCGAATGGCTTTTGTTATCGATAACTATTTCCCTGGTTGTATTCTTTGATGCAATTCGTGAGGTGTTTGTTGTATGGATCGAGCATTAAATAGGTCCCAACTCCATTAAGAATTCCTGATACGCCAATTCCTATCCAGAATTCTGTATCATTTTCGCTTATAATTGCAAGTGTTGCAGGTACTATTGAAATAATTTCTAACCCAATGCTGAGTGCTTTAATTCTTCTTGCTTTTTTGAATGATTTAAAAGCATTTGGATTGTTTTTAACTAAGGGTTTTAATTCACTAAGTTGAAGTGCAGTGCTACTTTTAACAGCATAAATAGTTCCAAAGAAATTAACTGCTTGCAATGAATCTTTGCTATTTTGAGCATTTGTCGATTGGAAAGTAAATAATGCTAAAATGAATAAAAATGGAATAGAGATTTTTTGTAACATGGTATAGTTATTGGTATCCATGTAAAACATTGTTCTTGGAAGAGAGTTTGTCAGAAAAAAGTAAACTTAGTTTTTAAGTTTGACTCCTTCCCCACAGCCACAATCTGTTCCACAATCGGCAGCTTTTTTCTTGAAGAAAAATCGTTTTATAATATAATAAACAGCCAAACTGAATAGGAGGAAAACCGGAATTATTTGCCAATCAAAGTTCATAAGTTTTAATTTAAAAATGGATTGAATTTCTTTTCATCTCCAATATTGGTTGCTGGTCCATGGCCACTATAAACTATACAATCATCAGGTAAAGTAAATAGTTTGGTTCTGATAACGTCAAGTAAAAGCTGATGATTTCCACCTGGTAAATCGGTTCTACCAATGCTTCTGCTAAAAAGAACATCACCGGCTAATATAAAGTTTTGATTAGGGTTATAGAAACTTAAAGAAGCGATAGAATGTCCGGGTGTAAATAGAATATCAAAGCTTGAATTACCAAAATTTAGTTTTTGGGTATCATCAATAAAAACCAGTTCTTTTGGCATTTCTTTGGTTACAATTCCAAAAAAATCAGCCCATCTGCCGGTTTCTTCATAAGTTTTTAATTCTTCCTTATGTAAATGCAGGGCTAAATTCCATTGTTCAGAAACAAAATTATTTCCAAGAATATGATCGATATGGCAATGTGTATTGACCAATAAAACCGGATTGAGTTGTTTACCAAGAATGAAGTTTTTAAGTTCATTTTTTTCCTTTTCAGTATAGCAACCAGGATCAACAATCATACATTGTAAAGTTTCATCCCAAACAACATAAGTGTTTTCGTGGAAATCGTTGAATTCAAAATGCTTAATTTCAATCATATTACAAATATCTTAAATACTGTTAAAAGGAATCGAATTTATAACTAAGGAACCGGATCATGTCCATGTCCACCCCAGGGTCCACAACTTGAAATCCTCTTCATTGTTAACCATAAACCTTTTATTGGTCCATGTTTTTTTAGTGCTTCAATTCCGTACTGACTGCAAGTTGGGGTATACCTGCATGAATTGGGTAAAAGGGGAGAAAGCAGTAATTGGTATACTTTAATTAGGAGGATAAATGGAAGACTAAGTATTTTTTTCAAAATTGGATGCTAATTTTAGCAAAGCACTTACAAAGATATCCTTAGTTATTTGAAAATCCATTTCATCGGCACCCTGATAAAAAATGCCCAATGCAATTTTATTGTCGACGGATTTTAATTTTTCGAGCAGGGGATTTTTATTCTGGCGATATAATTCTCTGATTTGCCTGCGAATTCTATTTCTGGTATGTGCTCTTTTATACCTTTTTTTAGGGCAAATAATGATGATTTGGCAAAACGAATCTACATCAGATGTTACAGGTTTAATCCAAACAAAACGAAAAGGAGCGACATGGAAAGAGGGATTGCCTTTTTTGAACAAGGCATCAATATGACTTCTATTCGAGAGTCTTTCTGCTTTTGTAAGTTTGTACTCTTCCATGCAAAAAAAAATCCGGCAAAACCGGATTCAATTTTATTCGCAAAAACAATAAGCGATAACTGAGATTAACTCAATTATTTTTTGTGACGCTTTTCGTCTGAAACGGTTAATTTTTTACGACCACGCGCTCTTCTTGAAGCTAAAACTTTTCTACCGGAGGCACTAGCCATTCTTTCACGGAATCCATGTTTGTTTCTTCTTTTTCTGATTGATGGGTTATAGGTTGGTTGTGCCATGACGTCTAAATTTTTAAGGACTGCGAAGATAAGGGGATTTTTTATCTCTGCAAATATTTTCTTCTTTCCTGAATAATTTTTCCCTGTTTTTCTTCTTTTTCTGTGAATTTTCCAAAAATTAGGAAGCGCTGAAGAGAGAATCAGCTCTAAAAAAAAAGAGTGTCGAATATTCGACACTCTTTTTTAGTTCTGTTCTTCTAAAGATTAGTGAGCAGCTTCAGTTGAAGCAGCAGCAGTGTCAGTTGAAGCAGCAGCTGAATCAGGCATCATAGATGCTTCTAAAGCAGCTAAAGAATCAGCAGTACGAGTAGCAGCTTCGATGCTATCAGCGATTCTTTTTTCTTCCATTTTCTTTTTTTCTTCAGCTGAAGGACCACAAGCTACGATAGCCAACATAGCAGTTGCAGCAACGATTGATAATACTTTTTTCATTTTGCTTTTAAATTAATTTGTTTCTAAAATTCGGTGCAAATATATAGGTTAGATTCAAATTACCAAATACTTATCTATTTTTTTCTAAAATAAATTGTAATTGGACAACCTTTGAAATCATATGCGTCTCTTAATTTGTTTTCCAGGTAGCGTTTGTAGCTCTCATTGATGTATTGTGGTAAATTACAAAACATTACAAATTTTGGATTTCTACCAGGTAATTGGGTCACATATTTTATTTTAACAAACTTTCCTTTTACAGAAGGAGGTTGGTTAGCTGCAATCACTTCTCCAAAAAATTCATTCAATTCTGAAGTTGAAATTCTTCTGGTTCTGTTTTCATAAACATGCAAAGCTTCTTCAATTACTTTGAAAATTCTTTGTTTTTCGATGGCTGAAATAAATAAAATAGGCACATCATCAAAAGGCTTCAAACGTTCTTTAATAGCCAATTCAAATGTTCTGGCAGTTTTAGTGTCCTTTTCAATTAAATCCCACTTATTTACCAAAACCAATAAACCTTTGCTGTTTTTTACAGCCAGATTTACCAGGTTTAAGTCTTGTTGGTCAACTCCCACTGTAGCATCAATTACCAAAATGGCAACATCACAATCCTCAAGAGCTCTTAAAGACCTCATCACGGAGTAGAACTCAATATCTTCTTCTACTTTCTTTTTTCTTCTAATACCGGCAGTATCAACTAGAATTAATTCTTTTCCATACAAATTGTAATGAGAATGAATGGCATCTCTTGTCGTACCTGCTATATCAGTTACAATATTTCTATCTTCACCTAATAAGGCATTCACCAATGATGATTTTCCAACATTTGGTCTTCCAACCACAGCAATTTTAGGTAGAATTACTTCCTCAGTTTCAACCAAATCTTCTGCTGGTATCAGATTTATGATGGCATCCAATAAATCACCTGTTCCACTTCCGCTTGTAGATGAAATTAAATGCATTTCTTTAAAACCTAAGCTGTAAAACTCGGCTGCTTCATATTGCTTTTCAAAACTATCAACCTTGTTTGTAACAAGAATTACAGGCTTTTTGCTTCTTCTCAATAAATCGGCAAACGACAAATCTAAATCGGTGATTCCGGTTTGTACATCCACCATAAAACAAAGCACGTCGGCTTCTTCAATGGCAATTTTAACTTGTTCCCTGATAGCAGCTTCAAAAATATCAGCACTACTAGGTACATAACCGCCTGTATCAATTAAAACAAACTCTCTGGTTTGCCATTCAGCTTTTCCATAATGACGATCTCTGGTAACGCCGCTAAAGTCATCAACGATGGCTTTACGGTCACCCATAATACGATTAAAAAGGGTAGACTTACCCACGTTTGGTCTTCCAACTATAGCAACAATATTTCCCACTCTCCAAAAAAATTAGCCTGCAAAGCTAAGGAATTTAAATGGATTCAGGCCAATTTGTTTAAGAGTATCTTTTTAAAAACTATTGAAAATGAGGCTTATTCAGTCTCGTAACCAAATTGTTTTAAGGTTCTGTCGTTGTCTCTCCAATCTTCTTTTACCTTCACAAAAGTTTGTAGGAATATCTGTTTTTTGAAGAAAAGCTCAAGGTCGCGACGGGCTGCAATACCCATGTTTTTAATAGCAATACCGCCTTTTCCAATCATAATTATTTTTTGCGAAGCGCGCATTACATAAATAACTGCGCTAATTCTAATTATCTTTTCTTCTTCTTTAAAGCTCTCAATTTCAACCTGAACCGAGTAAGGAATTTCTTCTTTATATCTTAATAAGATTTTTTCTCTGATGATTTCAGAAGCAACAAATCTTTCACTTTTGTCAGTTAATTGGTCCTGATCGTAAAAGGGCGCTCCAACCGGCAAATATTCCATCAGCGATTTCAGAATGATGTCCATATTAAACTGATTACTTGCCGATGCAGGAATAATTTCTTTAAAGATTTCAAGCTTTTTCCAAAACTCAATTTTTGCTACAACTTCTTCCTGACTGTGCTCATCAATTTTGTTAATGATACAAATAACAGGAGTTTGAATGAGTTTAAGTTTTTCAATGAGTTCAGGCTCTTCATTGTATTCATTGAAATCTGTCATAAATAGAACCAGGTCACAATCTGCTAAACTTTCATTCACAAATTTCATCATACTGCCTTGAAGTTTGTATTTAGGCTCAATGATTCCGGGAGTATCGGAAAATACAATCTGACATTCAGGTGTATTGTAAATTCCCTTGATACGATGACGCGTAGTTTGTGCTTTTTGAGTGGCAATCGAAAGTTTCTCCCCAAGTATTGCATTGAGTAAGGTTGATTTTCCCACATTGGGTTTGCCTATGATGGCAACAAATCCGGATTTAAATGACATACTGCAAAGAAAAGGAATATTTCTTTAGTGATGCTGATTTCGTTTTCCGAACAATACAATCACTGATGCAAAACACATTCCACCTACTAATAATTGCTGTGTATTACTAATTTTTAATTGTAATCCAGGACCTAAATCCAATGAAGTATAAGGATTCATGTCGTTTCCGGATAGCATCATGATTATGCCAATGAAAACAATAATCAAACTGATGATTATTAAACTCATAATTCTAAAATTTTCTTTTGCGGAATTAGGCATGCTGCAAATTGCTATATGTTTCCAATTATTAAAACCAATTAATAAACCATTTGTCTTAATTTTTGGTTGATAGTTTTACAAAGTGAACGCTCAAATTTTTTAATTCCTTTGATTTTTTTGAAGAAATATTAATATTTATCGCATGGATCAGTCAATAGAAAGTAAGGAAAGCGATTATTTATTCATAGAGGAATCAAATATTTCAGGAGCCGGATTGGGATTGTTCACCGCTATTAATATTTTTAAAGATGAGATTATCTCCATTTTTAAAGGCGAGGTTTTAAGTCAGAAACAAGCTAAAATCAGGGTTTTAAAAAAAGAAGACCGTTACTTCATGAACTTGCCTAATGGTTCTATTTTTGATACTTCACAAACTGATTGTTTTGCAAAATATGCCAATGATGCTAGTGGTTTTTCAAAATCAGATTTTACCAACAATGCCATTATTAAACTTGAAGATGCCAATAAAATTTGTTTGGTTGCCAAAAGGAAAATCAAAGCAGGTGAAGAGATTTTTTGTGCCTATGGACAAAAATATTGGGATAAACACAAGTAGAATTTCTTTTTTATTTGGATGAATCATCAGATTTAAGTTCAATCCATTTTGATAAATATTTTTTGCTTTGGTTGAATTCTGTTTGAAGCAATTGACCAATAAAATTCAATTTTCTAAGTTCGATTCTATTTTGAATAACGAAGTTTGTTTTATCGATTAAAGTGTTTTTAAAAGATTCAGCATTAAACTTGTTTTTGATGCAATGATTGCTAAGTTGAACGGCATCATTCCATTTAACTTCATTGGTATATAAATCAACCGCAACTTCAATCAAGTTTTCTGGATTGTTTTGAATAAAATTCTTGAAAATTATAGCATCTAAAATGCCTTCTGCACCAATATCAGTTGTGATAAAAGGGCATGAATACAACATCGATTCAAGAATTTTACCTTTTAATCCTGCGCCAAATGGAATAGGAGCAAGCAGACATCTGTATTTTAGAAAAAGTTCTTCTGAGTTTTCTGCTCTTCCTTTTACTATAAATCCGTTTTTTTCATTTGTTAAGTTTAAAAAATGCTCCGAAACATAAGCTCCATAAATATGCAATTCTGCATCAGGAAGTTTTTTCCTTAGTGATGGCCAGATTTTTTCCTTTAAAATTTGAACTGTTTGTTTATTGGGTTCATGGTAAAAATTGCCGATAAAAAAGAAGTTTTTTCTTTCAGTAAAAGATAAGCCCTGTTTTAGATTATTAGTATCAAAGGAAATGGGCAGATAAAGTAGGATTTGCTCAGGGATATTAAATGTTGATTTAAGCAAATTCATTTCATACTCAGAAATGATGATTGAAAAATCACAGCGATAAATAGAAGCGATTTCTCTTTTTGCTAAATCAGAGAATAAATCGCTTTCAGTCAACTCTCTACTTTCTTTAAAGGCTGTTTGACGTGCATTTCGTAAAAAGTGTAAATCTTCTGTATCAAGTATTTTAATGGCATCCGGACAAATTTCGGAAACCCTCCAGCCAAATTGTTCTTCTACCATAAATCTATCAAACAATACAATAGTTGGATTCAGTTTTTTGATAAAATCATCAAAAGAAGAATGATTGAGCTGAACAATAGAATAGTCGATATTGATGGTTTCTAAAGGAAATTTAAATGTTGAATCGGCAGCAGTGCTAACGAAGTGAATATTCCAGTTGTTTGATTGAAAAG
>JBIPMI010000398.1:0-2604 GCA_044369215.1 Bacteroidia bacterium
CAAAAAAACAAGAGCTACAGGTGGTTTGGTATGGGGGAAAAACAATAGTGATGCCGCATTGTATGGAGGTCAAAATACCAATGAAAACCGTGCAGCATTTCTTCAACTCGACCAGCAATTTAAAAAACTATCCTTTACTTTAGGTGCAAGGTATGAATGGTTTAAAATGAATGATGAATCGGAATCGGGACCGGTATTTAGAACAGCAATAAACTACAAAGCAGGGAAATCCGGATTTTTAAGAGCAAGCTGGGGACAAGGTTACAGGTATCCATCCATAGCAGAAAGGTTTATAACAACCAGTGTTGGCGCATTAAATATTTTTCCAAATCCAAAATTAGGTTCAGAAAAGGGTTGGTCCGCAGAATTGGGATTTAAACAAGGATATAAATTAAAAGGATTAAGTGGTTTTGTTGATATTGCTTTGTTTTATACCAAGTATACCAATATGATTGAATTTAATTTTGGTGCATGGAAAACTCCAAATCCAATGAATCCATTTAGCACCATTGGATTTAAGTCGTTTAATATTGGTGAAACAGAAATTAAAGGAATTGATTTTAGCAGTGGATTTGAAGGTAAATTTGCAGGAATTTTATGGCAGGGAATGTTGGGTTATACTTATACAATTCCGGTTATTCTAGATGAGAATTATGTTTTTGCATTAGATTCTTTAAGAGGACCACAAAATTTCAGAAACACTAGTTCTGATAGTTTGAATATTTTAAAATATCGCTTCGAACACCAAATAAAAATTGATCTTCAAGCATCGTATAAAAGATTCGAACTAGGTATTAGTTGGAGATATAATAGTCAAATTAGAAATGTTGACCGAGCCTTTATTGATGGGATAATTGCAAAATTTGTACCAGGCATTCAAGAAGCAAGAAATGAATTAAGGGGAAACAATATTGTTGATTTTCGGGCTTCATTTAAAATCAACAAAAACCTAAAAATTGCATTGATTATAAACAATCTGCTTAATTCAGAAACTATGTTTCGACCTGCTGATTTAGGTCCACCAAGAATGACTATGTTACAATTAAGCGGGAGATTTTAGAATGATTAAATATTTTATTCCTATTTAAGAACCCAATCTTTTATAAATTGCAACATGTCTCCAGCATTTAAATTTATCCTCATATTTGGCGCTTCATATTTGCTTATGAGCGGGTTATATCAGCTTGTAATTTGGGCAGCTGCTCCGGGCCCTGATATTTTTACTATATTGGTAGCACAAATTTTACCTCATTTTATAAGTGGCATAGAATTACATTCATTTCCATCGAAAAGTGGAATTCAAATCTGGAATAGTGAAGGTGCTTTGGTAAATATAATGGAAGGTTGTAATGGTATGGCAGTTTGGATTACTTTACTATCATTTACATTGGCTTTCACCGGCAAACCAAAAACCTATTTATGGTTTCTACCACTGAGTTTTTTATTGCTTCAAATTGGAAATATTTTAAGACTCATAACACTCATCCAATTAAAAATTCAAAAGCCAGATTTATTTGAAATATTCCATACTTATTTATTCCCTGCGATATTGTATGCATTTGCATTTGGCCTGATGGTTTGGTGGGTTAAAATGATTCAATCAATCAATAAAAAATAATGAAAATAAAAACTATTGGTCTTCTTTTGTTTTTGATTTTATTGAATTTTGGAATACAATCGTTTAATTTCTTAAATGGCAGTTTTTGCGATTTTTATACCTTTCATGCTGATTGTTCCGGAGTAATGGATGTCGTCTTAAACAAGCTCATTCGATTAATATTAAATATTATCATGATTGGAATAATATCAGAGAAAAAATGGAGTGATTTAAAAGATATCAAATTATATTTACCAATTGCGATATTGAGCTTATTTATCTTTGATTTATTTATCTTTTTTCTTGCGGATGCAGGAAGATTAATTGTTGTACATAAAGTACTCAATCCACTACTTTATAGTCCTTTAATTGTAATAGCTTTAGCGGCATTTATGTTTGTTAATAAACCAAACATCGACAAATAAAAACACGAATTATGAGATTGGATTTAATACCTCAGTATCCTTGGGCTAAAGCCGCAAGGCTATTGAGGTATCAGCAGGATTTTATTGAATTTAAAAATCTGATATTCAAAAAAAATCAAACCAAAAATTTGTATTTTTCTTTTAAAATTTCAACTTCAAACATATTAGATTCAAGCCACTCTCCATCTAAATGAGCTTGGATTAAACTGATACTTTTTATTTTCACTTTTTCTATTTGTTTGTAATTTATAAAAGGTAAATCCAAGTGTTTTCCTTTTTCTATTACAGGCAGATATCTCATTCGTTGAAACAAGGATATATTTTTAACCCAAGCGAATTCCAAAACGCCATCTTTTAAAACGGCATTGGGAGCAACTTTAAAACCGCCACCATAAGTACTTCCATTGGCAACGCTTAACATAAACATGGAATCCTTTATTTTTACATCTCCAAAATCAACTTCAATTTCACATGATTTATGCGTAAACAATAAACTCAAAACAGTGCTCATATAAGCTGCTTTTCCTGTGAACCATTTTTTTCCTACACCTGATTTTACAACTTCGCCATCAAATCCAATTC
>JBIPMI010000112.1:0-8959 GCA_044369215.1 Bacteroidia bacterium
ACCTACATCAGCACCTTTTTTGCTTGCCGACAATCCACCGGCATTATGAAAAACAAAAGCCAGTTTCAGGATATTTTCATTTGCAGGAACGCCGTAAAAACTTCTGATATGAAAACGAATTGACCAACGGTTATTACCTAAACTAGTCATTCTAGTTTTAGCAAAATCCACACCCCAAGAGCCCTGTACATATTTCCAATCACTAGGACCAGTGCTTGCCGAGGTAATAACACCGGTATGTGCGATACATTTTGCTTCGCCAAGTAAACCAGCATTTCCTTTTGTAGCATCGTAAATTACAGTAACAGAGTCGTTCTGAGTAGCAAAAGCAGGATCTAATGTTAGAATTTGCGCTTTTGAATTTGTCGTAAAGAGCCAAAAAATTGACATCAATAAGACATAAAGTCTTGATTTAAAGTTAAAAATTGATTTCATTGGTGATTTATTATTGGTGTAAAGATAAATTTTTACAATTGCTTCCTTAGAAAATTATTAAAACAGATAAGAATTTTACATAAATTGCACGCATTATTAACTCTCAATAATATATATGAAAAAATTATTACTAATGTCAGCTGCATTACTTGCAATGAGTGGTGCATTTGCAAAAAAAGTTGTGTTCAATGTGGACATGACAGGTCAAACAGTAAGTGCTAACGGCGTTCGCGTTGTAGGTAACTTCAAAGATGTAAATTATGATCAAACTGACGAAAACGCTGGTCAGTTCAACTGGGATCCTTCTAAAAACCAAATGGTTAATTCTACTGGAAACATTTATTCAATTATGTTGGATATCCAAGGTGGATTGGCTTATGAATTCAAATTTTTAAACGGAAACGATTGGCCTACTGCTGAAAATGTTCCTGCTGAGTCACAAGTTGGTGGCGGAAACTCAAACCGTTGGTCATGGGTTGCTGCCGGAACTGATACAGTTGTTATGTCAGCAATTACTTTTGGTGGAAATGCACCTGCAGGTATGCAATTAATTCGTTTGAAAGTTGATATGGCTTTGGTATCAGCAGTTAGTGCAAATGGCGTTCACGTTGCCGGTTCTTTCCAAGGTTGGAGCCCAAATTCAACCAGAATGGCGAACTACAGCGGAGACGGTAAATTTGAATCAACAGTTTACCAAGTATCAGTTTATGCTGCTGCTGGTGAGCAAAAATACAAATTCATCAATGGTGATTCATGGAGCAATGCAGAATCAGTTCCTGCTGAATGTAAAGTTGATAATGATGGAAACCGTGGCGTAACAGTTGGGACTTCTCCTATTGTTTCTATGGTTTGTTATTCAAAATGTGGTGTTTGTTTAGTTGTTCCTAAATTCAATATTACTTTCAATGCAGATGTAGAAAGCATTTGTGGTGTTGATTCAGTTGACGTAGCAGGTGGTTTATTAGATGGTAGCTGGGGAACTGGAAACAAAATGACTAATATCACAGGTACTAACAAATGGACTGGTTCTCAAATGGCAATCGATTCAGGTTCTTTGGTACAATTTAAATACCGTTACTACAAAGGTGGTGTTCAAACTTGGGAGCAAATTGCTATGCCTAGTGGAAACCGTGAATTAAAAATAACAAGTGATACTGTTTTACCTGTTAATTGCTTTGGTTTCTTCACAGCTTGTAACCCACGTCCTGCTGTTCAAACTATTACTTTCAGAACTGATATCAGCGAAGAAGTTCCAAATGGTAACGTTTACTTAGTAGTTGATTACCTAGGTGGAAAAGCTGGTGCTATTCGTATGACTCCAAATTCAAGCAATCCTGCACAATTCGAAACAACTGTTCAAGGTGTTTGTAATGGAAGTATCATTTACTATTTCATGAATGGTGATAGCAGCATTGAGGCTAATGCAGAATCTTTCCCTGATACTGCTGACAGAGCTTGTACTAAACCTAATGGTGTTGGTGGTTTCGCTCGTGAGTACGTTCGTACTTCTGGAAATGCAGTAACTTTGGCTAACATTTTTAATTCTTGCAAAACAATTTCTACTTCAGTAATTGAAAATAACTTGTTAAGCAGCAATATGCGTGTATTCCCTAACCCATCTAGCTCTTACACTGTTGTTGAGTTCAATGACAACTCAAACAAACACAATGTAACTGTTATGGATATCACTGGTCGTGTTGTTAAAACTATCAATAACTACGAATTCAATGCTTTACGTATTGATAGAGATGGTTTAACTTCTGGTACTTATTTCATAAACGTTGTAAATAGCAATAACCAAACTGCTACTATCAAATTAATGGTTGACTAATTCTTAAAATTAGGTCTATAAAAAAGGCTGGCTCAAAAGTAATTTTGAGTCAGCCTTTTTTTATTCTGATTTTTAGAAACTTTAATTGATTTAACCTGAAATATCCATTAGACTTTCTATTTGTGGTCAAAATCTTATTGAAATTAAACATAAACTCAATTTCTCACTTTCGCCAAACTATTCTGGAATTTTTTCAAATCGTAAATCGGTATTCACACCAAGCCAATTGAATTGGTTTTATGAATTTAAATGTATGGTTTTACGATTATCCGCATGTCTACCAGTAAAAATATTTTAGTATCTAGTTCTGGTAATGTTCATGGTTTAAATAAATTCCAAGATAGTATATAACGAAAATTTGTATGAATATCGGTAGTATTTTTTATAAATCTTGAATATGAATTGAGAATCATTTTCAAAAAGCTTTTTGGAATTTAATTGCTCTATTCAATGAAATTAATGACCCTGAAGGCGGTCACATGTTTATAGAAAAATGCTGTAAACCAAATCTCCCCCAACTCAGTATTTTATTTTCTACAATCATGTCATCCATTCTGGATTATATGAGTTTTTATAAAAAAACAGGATTCCATTTTCAATTCATCTTGTCTTTATTTAAAGTCAAAAAGCAATTTTAAAATGTCTAGAGTTTTTCTAAAATAAATTATTGGTAAACATGCGGATAATCGTTTATGGTTTTGAGAAATATTACTTGAACAAGTAATATTTGTTTTCTCCTAACATAAAGTCAGAATCAAAGTCAATTTTATCCATACTTCTAAATTTAAGAACCTCATTTGGAAGCGACTAAATCTGAACTATTTCTGACTATTTGAGCGGGCATAAATTAATTATACCCTTTTCGTTCTGTTAGCCATTTCTTTAGTCTTTTAAACTGCAATACAAACTTACAATGCCTAATCAGGAAAAAAGTAGTGATTAATAAAATAGACTATTGATTAGAGAATAAATATTGATTGATTAAGGTTTTTAATAATTCAATATCTATTGGTTTGAATAGAATCTCATTGAAAGAAAACTCTTTCCATTCGGAGATACTTTTATTATCTACAGCAGTAATTAAAAAGATAGGTGTATATGTATTCATACTTCTATCAAATTCCCTTAAAATGTTTAAAGTTTGAATACCATTCATTGAAGGCATATTAAAATCAGTTAATATTAAATCAAACTTGTTTTCCTTGTGGTAATCTATGCCTTCAGAACCTGATAATGCAGTGGTTAATGTAATGTCAAAATTTTTAAACATCCCTTTAAATAATAAAAGATTCATTCTTTCATCATCTATTGCCAAAACCCTTTTACTCATAGTTTTTATTTGTTTTAGAAGGAAGGTTTCCAAAATGTGCTTTGTATTTTTTACTGAAATAGTAGCTATTTTTAAAGCCGGTAACATTTGCTATTTCATTTATTGATAATTTATTTTCTAATAGCAATTCATGAGCTTTAACTAATCTTTGCTCAAAAACTATTTCAAAAATGGATTTACCTGTTAATTTTTTTATATACTTCTGGAAATTGCTAGTTCCCATTATAAAATGATTTGCTATTTGAGATAGTTTTAGATGTTCGTTTGAGTAATGTTCACCTATGTATTTTTTCAGCTCTATTAGAAATAAATCATCTTTTGTTTGAATTGGGTCTTCCGAAAATTCAGTTATTAATTCTTCACTTAGTTTATTTTTCTGGTTGTTAAGTTTATTTTTACAGCGTAAATACAATTCTTTAGAAGAAAAGGGTTTTATTAAGTAATCATCTGCACCAAATTCTAAAGCAGTGATTTTATCCTCAATCATTGGTTTGGCAGTAAGAACTATAAAAGGAATTGAACGAGTCAATTTAGATTTTTTTAAAATAGATAATAGACTTATTCCGTCCATTTTTGGCATCATCCAATCAGAAATAATTAAACTAATTTTTTTTGATTTGATTAAAATTAGTGCTTCCTCTCCATTTGCAGCCTGCATAGTTTTATACCCTTCTTGCTCCAGCAATTCGCAAATATTATATCTGATATTGGGATTATCTTCTACAATTAATATGACTTCCTTCATAGACTTCTTTTAGTTGTTCTTTTTGAAAAATCAATTTCCCCAAAAATTGATCTGGTTCTCTTGATATTCTTAATGTTAAACCCACTTTTTAACACCAATCGACGCGGTTTACTTTCAATACACAAGCATTCTTCAAGTTTAACATAATAGGATTGATTCACTTGTTTGTAATTATTTTTATAAAGTAGTTCAAATAATACTCTTTGATCTGAATGATTATAAGTGAACCAGAATCTATTATTTTCTATAAATATAAAAACTATTTTGAATTTCAAATTTATTTGAAAAAATGAGATTTGGTTAAAAGACAAGAACCAAACTTCAGTTATCGATTCTAGAATCAATTTATTCAATTTGAGACTGATATCAGGCGAGATAAGTAAAATGCTACTTTTATCTGGGAGAAATTGCATTCTGCCAAATATCTAATTGGTTAATTATAGTTAATTATTACTTTCAGGAATAATTAAGGTAAAAACAGCATTTTTATCTTTATCAATTTCATAATTCAAATTCAATTTATATTGCTTAGATATCAATTTAACAATCGATAAACCTAAACCAATTCCGGCTTGTTCAATGCTCTCTTTTTTAAACTGTAAATATGGTTTTACATCAACAAATTCCTCCTTTTCAAAATTGGTTCTATTGGTATGATGAAGTTTAAAATGAATAGCATCTTTTATTCTTATTAAACTAAAAAATACTTGATCTTTTTTCTCAGTAAATTTAAATGCATTATCAAGCAATTCTGAAATAATTGTCATCAACAATTTTCTATCAAATTGAATAGTATCTACTTCAGAAGAATAAATTAAATCTTCGCTTCTGTTATAGTTTTTTGCTATATTTTCTATGGAAACACTAATACTTGTTTCTCTAATACCTTCAGAATAAAAGCCATAATTTCCATCTTTTAATTGTTTATAAAAAAAGATATTTGATAGAGAACGGTGCAATCGTTTACTGGATACATTTATTATTTGCAAAAGTTCTGCAACATCTATTGAATAGTTATGTAAACCCATTTCCTGAAGCAATGTTATTGAAGTTAATATTCCATTCATTGGAGTATTCAGTTCATGCATTTGAATCAATCCATATTGCTCAATTAAATCTTGCTGCTTTTCAAGATAGTTTTTTCTCTTTCTATCTGCATCTACCAATTTCGAGTCAACAGTTTTTAATAATTCATGAAGTAAAAATGGTTTTATTAAGTAATCATCAGCACCTAAATTCATACCATTCCTTACATCCTCATACTTGCTTTTTGCCGAGATGAAAATAAAAGGCGTTAACATCAATTTTTCTTCTTCTTTAATTACAGACAAAACTTCATACCCATTCATTAATGGCATCATTATATCACAAATAATTAAATCCGGATTAATCTTTATTGCCAAATTCAATCCATCCAACCCATTCTCTGTAGTATAAACTTCAAAACCATTTAAAGAAAGTGCATCAAAGATATTTTCTCTTATGCTATCTTCATCTTCTATTACTAATATTTTCTTCATTCCGGATTTGATTTATTTAATGTAATTTCTACTCTCGTACCTACTCCTTCTTCAGATTCAATTTTTATATCGCCTCTAAGCCTTTCAACCATTTTCTTGACAATAATTAAGCCTAAACCTATTCCTTGAATTTTCCCAACATTACTTGCCCTATAATATTGTTCAAATAATTTAGGTTGGTCTAATTTGGGAATTCCAATCCCAAAATCTTGCAGTGCCAATACAACTTGATTCTTTTGATAGTTTATTTCTAAAATGGGGTCTGGTCTGCCAGGTGAATATTTTATCGCGTTGTTCGTAATATTTTCAATTATATGTTCAAGCATCTTGATATCTGTACTAATATTAAATGGTTTCCCTTTTATTCTCGTTTCAATTTTTTTAGAAATCTTTTTGGTATAAAATAGATTCCCTATAATTTCATTGATTACTGCATTCAAGTCTATATTATCACAATGAATGACCATTTTATTTGCATCAATTTTCCCAAGAATCAAAACATCATCGAGTAAAGTTGTCATTTGAATGACTTCATTATGTATAATTTGATTGTACTTAATTAATTTTTCACTAATAGGTATATCTAATTTTTCAAGTGTCATGGCAATTAGCTCATTACTGCTGCTAATGCTTGTTAATGGAGTTCTAAATTCATGGGAGGTAAGTGTTACAAATCTGCTTTTTAACTCTGCCAATTCTTTGGCTTGAATCAAATTTTGCTTCAAATTATCTTCTGCATTTTTGGAAGTGGTTATATCACTAATTTGCAAACAATAAATTTTAGTTGGCTTATCTGTTAAAACAAAAATTCGTGCTTTATTCCAAATATGTGTTTTGTTTTTATACAATGAATATTCAAAAGACCTTTCAACACCATCTTCAGCCACCTTTAATAATACATTGTAGATATCTAAGAGAAAAGGATATTTATCAATTAACGATTCAATTTTTTGGTTGAAGTATTCGATTTGGGGTATTGATAATTTGTCGGGATCTTCAGCCCAAACATTTGTTATGATTAACTCTTCATTAATTTCAAAAACAATATCTTCAATTGATGTTAAAATGGCTTTAATTTGCCTTTCACTTTTAACAAGTTCTCGCTGGGCTTTAATTATTTCTAATTCAATTTTATTTTGCTCTATAATACTTCCAATATTTCCTAATAGAGGTTCAATTTTCGCAACCAGTTCAATAGAATATCCGTCCAAATTATTAGCTAATCCTAAAACAGAAACCATCTCATCATTCTTAAAAATAGGTATACAAACAAAGGTTTTTATTATTGGATGACCATGAGGTGTTCCTCCTGAATAAGGATCGTTTACTGCATCATTGCTTATATAAAGTTTTTTCTCTACCAATACCCTACCAAATAGGGTATTTAAATTTCTAAATTCAACCCCTTTCTTGGCATGTTTTTCATAAAATTCTTTCGACGCTTGATCCCCTGCAATATTAGTAAGTGCATTCGAACGCAAAAAAGGATTACCCTTTTCATCAAAAAATACCTCACAAATAAAACCAAAATCACTCTTCGTATCAACCAATATGCTATTTAACAGGATTCCAAAAGTTTTGCTTATATCTTTAGTTTCTATGTATATTCTTTGTATTTGCGTGCTTATTTCCAAGTATTTTTTCGCTTCTTTTAACTTAAAATCTGCAGCAATTTTTTCATCTACACTTCTAGAGGTTCCTATATATTGTATTTTTTTACTACTTTCATTATCCACCTTCTTTATAAATGTTTCTAAGTAGGTGTAATCTCCATTTTTCTTTTTAAACCTGACTGTTATATATTCTAAATTTCCGTTTATTGCATCTTCCTTTGGATGATTTTTTAAGAATTTTATCAAGTTACTGAAATCTTGAGGATGAACAAAAATCAAAAACTTTTGGCCAATTAATTCCTCAGGTTTATAGCCTAAAATATCTAAACTACTTGGTGTTACAAAGTTTATTCGAGCTTTTTTATCAATAACATAAATAAGCTCATTGATATTATTTAGGATTTGTTTGAAAAACTCCTCTGTTTTTTTAAGGTTTGATGAGATTCGAAAAATATCTGTCACATCTGTAAAAACTCCACTTACGCCTAAAAAATTTCCGTTAACATCTAAAATTGATTCAACCCGGTATCGTAAATGTATTGTTTCATCAGCATTTGATTTTGCTGCAGAATAACCTGTAGCTTCTGCAATTTCACCACTTGCAAGTTTATTAAATACAATTCTAAGTCTTTCTTGTGTTTCAATATCTTGGTTTTTTCCTAAAGGCTTATTTATTATCTCAGCAATTGAAAACCCTGATATACTTTCATAACTTTTACTTAAATAAATTACCTCAGCCTTTTGATTTAGTTGAAAAATGAAACTTTTTGAATTATCAATAAGTAATTGGTTATTTTTATTTGGATCAACAATAAGGGTATCTAATTTTGCATCAGAGTCTATCAACACAAAAGAAATAGAGTAAATTCTATCAAATGAATCAGAATAAATTACATTGACATACACTTCATACACAGAATTGTTTTCATTAATTGGGAAAGAAAGAAAATCAACTAATGAATTTCGAATTTTACTCGAAATTATATCAGCATTCGCTGATGTATTTAATGCTAAAAAATTGCTACCTAGCTTGATTTTCTTCTGAAATAGAGTTGAAACATTTTTATTAATTCCTAAAATTTCAAAATTTTGGTTAACAAGTATTTGAGCATTAGAACTGATGGCTAGCTCAAGATAAAAATATTTTGGAATTAGATTTTGGAAATAATCAATCGACTTTATATTCTCATTTGTATTTTCTATTAGCTCAAATCTTTTAAAATGAATTGCGTAGTATCCATTATCTTTTGGAATAAATGAACAGTCAATTTCAATACTAAAATAACTTCCCGTTTTATTTTCAATTTGAATAGTTAAATTTTGATTTTCACCTGATTTTGTTGATTGAATACTATCAATAACTTCTGAACGATTAGCCTTAATTAGCTCTATAAAATTCTCCTTATTATCAAAGAATTCAATTTTGGCAAATTTTTCATAAGCATAATTACTAAATGTAATATTGAATTTAAGGTCCAAAATAAT
>JBIPMI010000113.1:0-8956 GCA_044369215.1 Bacteroidia bacterium
GATGCCATTCGTGTTTTGAACGAAGATTTTAGGAAAAAAGCTGGTACTAATGGCGGATCTAGCACAGATGCAAAAGCTGTAGATATGGAATATGAATTCAGACTTGCACAATACGATCCTAATGGAAATCCTACCTCAGGTGTAAACAGATTGTATAGCCCTGCTACAGATAATGCAAGAGATAATACTAAATCATTGTCTATTTGGGATGCAAAAAAATACCTAAATGTTTGGATTGTAAATACGATTCAAAACACAACCGGAGATCCTAATTCAATCGTTTTGGGTTATGCTCAGTTTCCATTTATGATTAATACAAGTGCAAATACAGACGGTGTTGTTTTGAGGTCTGATCAAGCTGGTTTAATAGAAATCGGAAAACCGGATCAGGCAGGAAGAACATTGACACATGAAGTTGGACATTGGGTTGGATTGTATCATCCATTTCAAGGTGGATGTGTTGGAAATACAAGCGCGAGTTGTGCAAGTCAGGGCGATCAGGTTTGTGATACACCTCCGGTTGAAAGCTCAACTTCAGGTTGTCCAACAAGCAGAAATTCTTGTACAAACGATGTTCCTGAATTACCTGATTTGGTGAAAAATTATATGGATTATGCAGATGGAACTTGCATGAACATGTATACAAGTGGTCAAAAGGCCAGAGCAGATGCATCAATGACAGCTTTTAGAGCTTTATCATACAGCACTTCTAATTTAGCTGCTGCGGGATTAAATACAGATGGTACATATAAACCTTTAACAGCATCAACTAAAAAAGCACCTTATACTTTTGGTTTTAATTCAAATGAAGTGAATGGTTCAGGTTGGACAACTGAAAATTATACAAGTCCTGGTGATAGTGGTTGGAACATCTCAGCAACAGCAGTCTTTTCTGGAAATGGAGCCATGAGAGCCAGAAATTTATTAAACAATAGATTAGGTGGTTTAAGAAATGCATTTTGTTCTCCAAGTATTGATATTTCCAGCTTAAGTTCTCCACGTTTGAGCTTTTATTTAGCTTATGCTAAAAGAATTTCAGCAAGTAATGACAGATTAAGAATTTATGTTTCAGATAATTTTGGCAGAACAGAAGAGTTGGTGAAAACCTATTCAACTGCAGAGATGGAAACAGGAAATTTATCTACAACTGAATTTGTTCCAAGTGGCCCTTCTCAATGGAAGAAAGTTACGATAGATTTATCAGCATATAAAACATATAAAAATTGTAGAATCAGATTTGAACTAAGTTCATTAAGAGGTAACAATATTTATGTGGATGAATTTTCAATTGCAGAGCCAACTGGAATTTCAGATGAATTAAAGCAAAGTTTAGGATTTAATTTTTATCCTAATCCAAGTAATGATAAATCAACGCTGATTTTTAGGAATTCCCAAAATCAGGATATAACATTAGAGTTTTTTGATATCGATGGAAAAATTATTTTTTCTGAAAATAAATTTATGAATATTGGTAACCAGGAAATAGAGATAAATACTCAAAATTGGGCACCGGGGATTTATTTGCTTCAAATGAAAACCAGCGAAGGCATCATAAATCATAGGGTAATAAAAAATTAACATCACAAAAAGGCTACTTCTAAAAAAGTAGCCTTTTTTGCAAATCGGCAGTAAAACTGTCTTTTTTTATAGAATTTTAGGTATAAAATCACCTTTCTTTTCATAAGTAAAGGATAAGAAATAACGACATAAATTTTGATTTTTCAGAACTTGCTGTTGTTTTGCAGATAGAAGAAACGTGTTAGAATAGAAAAAAAAGAGAAAGATGGCGAAGAATTTAGTAATAGTTGAGTCACCGGCAAAAGCAAAAACAATCGAAAAGTTTTTGGGTTCGGATTATACGGTGAAATCGTGTTTTGGTCATATCAGAGATTTGGCCAAAGGTGATGAAGCCATTGATGTGAAGAATAATTTTACTCCTTCCTATGAAGTGAGTGATGATAAAAAGGCAATAGTTGCTGAGTTGAAAAAACTATCTAAGGAGGCTGAAATAGTTTGGTTAGCATCCGACGAAGACCGAGAGGGAGAAGCGATTAGCTGGCATCTTAGTGAGGTGTTGAAATTAGATGAGGCAAAAACAAGAAGAATCGTTTTTCATGAAATCACTAAACCTGCAATTGTTAAAGCTATAGCAAATCCGAGAGGAATTGATAGAAATTTAGTTGATGCTCAACAAGCACGTCGTGTTTTAGATAGATTGGTTGGTTTTGAACTCTCACCTGTTTTATGGAAAAAAGTTAAAGCAAATCTTTCTGCCGGAAGGGTACAATCTGTTGCAGTAAAACTTATTGTTGACAGAGAAAGAGAAATCAATTCATTTAATACTACATCCGCATTTAGAGTAATTGCCAGATTTAATGTTGGTGGCAAACAAATGGATGCTGAATTAGCTAAACGTTTTGAAACAGAAGCAGAAGCTCAGGCTTTTCTTGAAAAATGTACCGGTGCTAAATTCAATATTTCAAATCTAGAAGTTAAACCTGCCGAAAAAACTCCTGCTCCGCCTTTTACAACTTCAACCTTACAACAGGAAGCAAGTAGAAAACTTGGTTATGGTGTTAGTACTACCATGAGTATTGCTCAGAAATTGTATGAAAACGGATTGATTACATACATGCGTACAGATAGTGTTAATTTATCTGAATTAGCAATTGGTGCAGCTAAAAAACATATCACTGAAACTTTCGGAGAGAAATATAGTCGCCCTATGCGCTATACAACCAAAAACGATAGTGCTCAAGAAGCTCACGAAGCAATCCGTCCTACTTATTTCGAAAATGTAGAAATAGATGGTACAAACCAGGAAAAACGTTTATACGATTTGATTTACAAAAGAGCGATTGCTTCTCAAATGGCAAAAGCTCAAATAGAAAGAACCTTAGCAACAGTTTCAATTTCAGGATTACCTGAAACATTATTGGCAACAGGTGAAGTTCTTAAGTTTGATGGATTCTTAAAGGTTTACCTTGAAAGTACAGATGAAGAAGGAGATGATGAAAATAGTAAAATGCTTCCTCCTTTAAATAAAGGTGAAGAATTGTTACTAAAAAATATGGAAGCCAGTCAACGTTATACTCGTCCAGCTGCCAGATATACTGAAGCTAGTTTGGTTAAAAAAATGGAAGAATTGGGAATAGGTCGTCCATCAACTTATGCACCAACCATTTCAACCATTCAAAAAAGAGGTTATGTTATAAAAGAAGATAGAGAAGGTAAAGAGCGTCCTTTTGTAGTTTTAACGCTCGAAAAAGAGAAAATTAGTAGAGAAGAAAAATCGGAAAAATTTGGAAGTGAAAAGTCCAAATTATTCCCAAGTGATATCGGAATGTTGGTTACTGATTTTTTAAGTAAGCATTTCGAACAAATTATGGATTATGGTTTTACTGCAAGTGTTGAAGAGGAGTTTGATAAAATTGCTTCAGGACAATTGGTATGGAATAAAATGATTGAAAAGTTTTATGGTCCATTTCATATTGGAGTAACTAAAACCAGTGAAACGGCTGAACGTCAAAATGCAGAACGTTTACTAGGAAATGATCCTGAATCGGGATTGCCTGTTTATGTTAAAGTTGGACGATTTGGTCCTTTTGCACAAATTGGAGAAAATAGCGAAGAAGGTAAAGAAAAGCCTAGATATGCAAGCTTAAGATCAGGACAATTAATCGAAACTATTACTTTGGTTGAAGCCATGGATTTGTTTAAATTACCTCGTGTAATTGGCAATTTTGAAGGCAAAGACATGAAAGCAGCAATAGGAAGATTTGGTCCTTATATCATGCACGATAGCAAGTTTATTTCTATTCCTAAAACTGATGATGTATTTGCAATAACTTCTGAAAGAGCAATTGAATTAATTGAATCTAAAAGAATCAGTGATGCAAATAAACTAATTAAGATTTTTGCTGAAGATGAAAATGTTAAAATATTAAACGGTCGTTGGGGCCCATATATTTCCAGAGGTAAGGATAATTTCAAAATTCCTAAAACTCAAAAGGCTGATGAATTAAAGTATTCGGATGTTTTAGAAATTATTAAAGCTGAAGGAAAATCTGAGTCGAGTTCTAAAGCTGCAAATAAAACAGCTCCTAAAAAGGTTGCCGTTAAAAAAACTGCGGCTAAGAAAACGGCAGCAAAAAAATCAGCAGCAAAAAAGGCAAAATAGTATGCTTTCTGAATCTGAAATTAAATCATTAATTACGCTTCTTGAGGATGATGATCCCGAAGTTGCCAGTATTATAGAAGATAAAATTCTATCCATTGGGGCTGAAATGATACCTCATCTTGAATCAGAATGGACTCTTATAAGAGACATTGAGCATCAACAAAAGGTCGAAAACATCATACATAAGATTCAATTTCATGAATTGTTAAATGAGTTTAGAGCTTGGATGAATACAGAGAGGCAAGATTTATTTGATGCTTGTTATTTGGTAGCAAAGTATAAGTTCCCAGAGCTTCAAAAGGAAACTTTAAGCATTCAAATAGAAAAAATTAAAATGGATGCATGGTTAGAAATGCACTATGATTTAAGTCCATTTGAAAGAGTAAAAATCTTGAATTATGTTTTTTACCAGATACATGGATTTAAAGGGAATACGGAGAATTATCACGACCCTAAAAATTCGTTTTTAAATCAGGTTTTAGAAAGCAAAAAGGGCAACCCTATTATGTTGGCCATTGTTTATATTCTTGTTGCACAAAAGCTGAATATTCCCATTTTTGGTGTCAATTTACCTCAACATTTTGTTATGGCATACATGGATAGTGTAGTTTCAGGAAATTTAGATGCCTTGTATAAAACTGAACCAATGGAGAGCAAAAAAGAAGGCCAGGTTTTGTTTTATATCAATGCTTTTAATTTAGGTGCAGTATTTTCAAAAGCCAATCTTGAACAGTTTTTAAAACAAGTAGGAATTGAACCCAAATTCGAATTCTTTCAACCTTGCAGCAATTTAGATATAGTTAAAAGGATTTTAAGGAACCTAAGCGCAGCTTATGAAAAGTCTAATAAAATCTATAAGCAAAAAGAAATACAAGAAATTTTAATGTTATTGGGTGAGCCTAATTTAAATATTTTCTCTGAATTTTCAACTGAAGATCCAGAACCAGAAGAGTAAATCTAAAAATTACTATTCATTTTTTACCTATCAACTTTTTGCTTTAGTTCTACTTTTTAGGTTTAAAAGTAATCATTGTCAGTATAATATTTAATTGATAACAAGAACGATTAAAGATTCTCGTCCAGCCCTAATTATTTACAATTGAAGGTGTAAGTATAAAGTTTAACTTCTTCAGCTTCATTTGTAGCAGTTTGATAAACGATTCCGCTGGTGTCTTTTGAATAAGTGTATGAGATAAACTTATCCTCTGGTAGTATAACTCTTTTAATTAAATTTCTGCTTGCTGGAATTAAATTTTCAGCTTCTTCATTTGCAATAAAATAGTTGATTGAATCACTATAATATTCAAAGTTTTCTTCATAAATATCTCCTTCATTTTCTGTAGTTCTTTTAATCAAATTTCCTTTATCGTAACTAAAGGTGGTAATTTCTTCAAATGGAACGTTTACTATGGTTCCTATTAAGGTTTTCTTTGCAATTAAACCTTCTAAATTGAATTTATGATAGGCTTTCAAATCAACTAAGCCATTATAGGTTATCCAAACACTATCAGCAAACCCATTTTTATTGATATAATGTTTATATATGTAACCATTTAAATTACTTTTTACTTCAATAAAATTATTCAATTTGGTATAAGTAATGATTTCATTAGATGTTGAATTTGTTTTTTGAATTTCTTTTATGGTTTGGTCTTTATTTAAAATAAATTTAATTATCAAATTTCCTTGTTCAACTTGTGAATAAAAACACTTTATTATAGGCGGAGAAATAATAGGCTTAACTAAAACATCATCAGAGTCTTTTTTGCATGAAACGATAATACTTAAAACAAATAAAAGGATGAATATATTTGAGCTCTTCATATAGTGCGAATTATTAACTTACACATTAATTTACAGTAAATTTTACTTGAATTAACAATTAAATAACCCAGTTTCGTCTCTCTAAAATATCTTATTGTTAAGTTTACTATTTTGCTCATTCTTTGTTTCATGAAAATTAATGTTGACCTATTTTGCAGGTTCTATTTAATTGGTTATTTATGTTGAATAAGGCATGGTTTATTATTTTTTTATGTATATTTTGTTTAGGAGATAATTTATTGGCTCAAAAACAAGAATTCAGTTTTAAGCAAAACTCAGCAGTTTCTTTAAATCTTTCGACATTGGGAGTTGGGGCCGCATTTCATTTGAAGTACAATGATGCCGTAGCTTTTAGAGGAGGCTTTTCAAGGGGAAATATATTATTTACTTATAACACGGCCTACAATAATACAAATGTTGTTGTTGATACGAAATTTAAATTAGGAATGATTTATTTTTTTGCAGACTATTATCCGTCTAAACAATCAATATTCAGAATTACTGGTGGATTGGTTCGAAATTATAATTTATATAATGCAAAAGTTATTCCTGCAACAAGTCAAACTTACGGTTTTATAACATATAGTCCGGAGCAACTTGGTAATATAAAAGTTAATGTAAAAGGGGCAGAAATTGTTCCATACATAGGTATCGGATTTGGTAATCCAGTGCCTAGAAAAAAAATTAGTTTAGGTGCAGACATTGGCTTATTTATTCACGGAAAACCTGAATTTGATATTCAAGCTTCCGGTGTATTTTCTCCGACAAATTCTAGTGAAAATTTATCGGTGCTTACCGATGCATTCAGTCTTTGGAGTTTATTCCCTTATTTGAATTTACATGTAAAATATCGCTTATTAAATTGATATGAAAATCTCGAAGAAAGTGTTTTTGTCTGCATTATTTTTTTCTATGTTGATTGGTGCATGTAAATTTCCAATGGAAAAATTACAAGATGTAGACCTAGACTTGAATGGCAATCTGGTAAATACTTTGGTTAGGGTGAAAATTTTAACTGAGGATTCAGTAGCATCTGAAAAATTGAACTTTTTTATATCAGGAAAAGATGCAAATCAAATTTTTGATTTAGAAGGAAAAACAAATTTTAATGCTGAAGGTGGTGAGATTAATTTAATTCTTGCTCCAAATGCTAATCCTACTTCTGATAATCCAATTGCGTTTACGATTAACTTAGATAAACAAGGCTATATTCCAATAAAACAGGATGTTTTTATTTTCTCAAAAGAACAAAGATTTACAGTTAACTTGGTTTTGAAAAAGGAATCAAATACTCCTAATGATATGGCTACTGCTAAGATAAATCTGGATTTTACTGGTAAATCAATAACAGATACTCTAAGTTTTATTTTTAAAAATACTTCTGGAATTCAATTTACTTTTAAGTATCCTTTAAATGGATTGGTTTTTGTAAGAAAAAGCACTCAGAAATTTAGGTATTCGGAACAATCTTTTAATGTTTCTCAATTTATTGAAGACTCAAATTCAATAACAAAAGGGGTAGAAAATGAGAGTTTTATATCTTTGAATGATATGGTACTACAATCATATGGAGGAAATTTATCCAATATCAATCCTATCAAACAAACAATCACAACTAAATCCATTTCTGTAATAAATAAAGTAGGTTATTCTAAGCCTGGTTTAAATGCTTTTACTAGAACTGTCAATATATATGATACAATTGCTAAAAGCTCAGTTAATGCAGCTATTTTCGCTTCTACGAATTACCAGGAATCGGGTTATTATGATGAAACTGGAAACTATATTAATAAATCAACCAATTTTAATAATTCAATTGGAATTCCAGAGGTGTATTTTTATGATTCAAAAACAGGATTAGGGATTTCTCCATTCTATTTAAATTTATCAGCCCCAATAGTGGAAGTTTCTTTACCTGAAAACAACTATACATTATTTGCGGATGGATTTTTCTTTTCTAGTAAATTGAATTCTTATTATCATTTAAAAAGTGCAGTTAATTTAAATAACAGCTTTTTGTCACCGGCAGATAATGGAAATTATAAGCTGGTATTTAAAAATGATTTACTTAATGGAAGGATTTTCTTAAATAAAAATCAAGAGAAATCTTGTGGTTTTGCTAAGGTTTTATTGAAAATTCCAGGTTTTCCAATAAATAGAAATATCAATGGTTTATTAAGTGTAAAATCATCTAAGAATGAATTTTCATTTGAAATCGATGGTAAATCTACAGAATACAATTACATTTTTCCTGCATTCACAAATTCATTAACTCAATTTGGTATTTATTTAAATCACCAGGTGAATATTTGTAATGGAAATCCTCCATTATTAAATGAATCTTTAGGTAGTTATAATTTATGTGATAACCTAAACACGCCACTAACTTTAACCGTAAATTCTAATTTGGGAAATTTTGTAAATGTTCTTCAAAATTATAAGGCATTATCAGCTTCTGCCATTATAAATTGTCCTTCAGGAAACACAGTTTTACCTCCAACTATTGATTTAAAGTTCTGGAAATTAGGATGTGAACTTGGAACTACAGAGATTAAATTTGAAAATGGGCAGTTTTTTAATCCAGGAATTGTTGAACCCGGTGCTACCTATGTTGTTAGATTTGATAAAGTTTTAGCAACAGGTAAACCGCTTAGAGTATATGATACACTTACCTTTGATACAAATATTCCAGAACTGGTTGTTGAAGATAAAAAATATGGTTATTGGAAGGGTAGTTTATTCTACAGACCATCAACCGGTTTTGAACTAAGAGTACTTTTTGATAATAGAAAATTAAAGTATTCTATTCCTGGTTGTAAATAGTATTTGATTTCATTAACTAGTTTTTTCTTACCATAAATAGTTAATGAACTCTAAATATGATTTTGCATTAATTCGGGGATATTAAGATGCTTTAAATGTTTAAGATTTATTGGGTTAAAGTAATTTAAT
>JBIPMI010000114.1:0-8915 GCA_044369215.1 Bacteroidia bacterium
AGCGGTTAATTGCACCATTTTAGGCACATCTTTTAAAATTCCTGCACCGGCACCTTTACAAACCACTTTTTTTACAGGACAACCAAAATTAATGTCAACCAAATCGGGTCCGGTGGCATCAACAATTTGGGTAGCCATGGTCATAGCTTCCTCATCGCCGCCAAAAATTTGGATACCGATCGGGCGTTCATAATCAAAAATATCGAGTTTCATTTTACTTTTGATGGCATCACGAATGAGCCCTTCAGAAGAGATAAACTCAGTGTACATAAGGTCTGCGCCCTCTGTTTTACACACGGCTCTGAACGGAGGATCGCTAACATCTTCCATTGGAGCTAAAAGGAGAGGAAATTCTCCTAAATCAATATTTCCGATTTTTACCACCTAAACGCTTTGTATATTGCGGCACAAATATAAGAAGATGTCTGAAACCACCATTTTTAGTAGCAACCGATACTTATTCTTTTTAAGCAGGTCATTCATTCTCATGGGAATGGTGCTTGTATTTGCATCGGTTTTTTCCTTTACAGGAATTTTTATCAGTAAAATGATTTTTGGTGTTGATATGATGCAATTATATGATTTGATGCAAAATGCCAAAACAGATTCCAATTCTAGAAACGCCCTATTGGTTTTTCAAGCGATAGCAGGCTCTATTGGTACGTTTTTAGTTCCGGCATTGTTGTTTCCAAAAGCCATAGGCAAGTTTGCGCCAACTTATATTAAAATCACACAACCATTTAAGGCTTACTATTTGCTGTTTGCGCCATTATTGATTATCATCAGTATGCCAATGATTTCTTGGATCAGTGAACTAAACCAAGCCATTAAGTTTCCGGCATCGATGGCTGATTTTGAAGTATCGATTAGAAACATGGAAGACCAGGCCAAAAAGCTTACAGAGATTTTGGTGATTACAAATAGTCCTGCTCAGTTTTTTATGAATTTAGTGGTTGTTGCCTTGTTACCAGCTATAGCAGAAGAATTCTTTTTTAGAGGAGTTGTTCAAAATTTTGCTCGTCAATGTTTTTATAATCGGCATATTGCCATTTGGTTTACTGCTATTGTTTTTAGTGGAATTCATGGTCAGTTTTATGGCTTTATACCTCGTGTAGTTTTAGGCGCTTTATTGGGATATTTATACTTATACTCGGGGAATATCTGGGTTGTAGTAATAGCGCATTTTGTGAATAATGGATTGGCTTTACTGGGTTTTGTTTTATCTGATATTTATAAAGATGTGGCTATATTTAGTGAAGAATATCATTTTCCTTTATATGGTTCAATTATTAGTATTGTAGCAACATTGGGTTTGATTTTGTGGATGAGTAAGCTACAATTTAGAACATTGCAGGAGCAGATATTTGAATAGGAGTGTTCAAATCAACATACATTGTACTTTTTTATTGGTGAAAACCCTTTTGGTTGTTGAAGGAATTAAAACCATCATTGTAAAGTGAAACCATTGGGAATAAATTTTTGATGGTTTAAAAGCATAATCAACATGAGTAATTTTTGGCAAAGGGCGCTTACGGGATCTGTTTTTGTTTTGGCGATGGTTGGAGGTACGATGTTAAACGAATGGAGTTTTTTCATCCTACTATTTGTGATTAACTTTTTGTGTTTACTGGAGTTTTTTGAGTTGATGTTGCCGGATAAATCGTGGATTGAAAAATACCTTGGAGTAATTGCAGGTTCAGTTATCAATGTCATGTTTGCTTTTATTATAAGAGGGGATTTATCCCTAGGTTGGTTTTATCATTTGATACCTGTTTTTCTCACCTTGTTTATTGTGAAATTATTTGAGAATACAGGACGTGAATTTGATACATTGGCATACCAAATTTTAGGAATTATTTACGTTAGTTTTCCTTTAAGCATGTTGGCAGATTTTGGTTATTTTAATTCATTGTCTTACAGCTACACGTTACCATTGGGCTTTTTTATTTTGCAATGGAGTAGTGATACTTTTGCTTATTTAGTTGGAGTGAAATTTGGTAAAAACAGGCTGTTTGAAAGAATTAGTCCAAAAAAATCGTGGGAAGGTGGAATTGGCTCCTTGTTTTTAACAATGGGAATGGGATATGTACTTTCTTTGTTTTGGAACGATTTGAGTTCTGTTGAATGGATGGTAATAGGAGGAATAGTTGTGGTTTTTGGAACCTTGGGAGATTTAACGGAATCTTTACTAAAAAGAAATCTTGGGATAAAAGATAGTGGAAGTATTTTACCGGGACACGGAGGTGTTTTGGATAGATTTGACGGGGTTTTTATTTCAGCTCCGGCAGTTTATTTTTACTTGTTACTTAGTATATAAATAGGAAGTTCTTAGCATTTTTGAGAATTTCAATTAAGTTTGTCAAATTTTTCATTAAAAAAATCTAGCAATGGCAGGTGACAATGTGATTAAACATAGCTCCGAAAATCCTTTCGAGTCTATGAAAAAACGTTTCGACGTAGCAGCTAAAATCATCGGTTTGGATGAGAGCGATTACAACGTTTTGATTGCCCCACAAAAGGCAGTAATTGTGAATATTCCGGTAACAATGGACGACGGGAAAGTTCGCGTTTTCGAAGGTTTCAGGGTTGTACATAATGCAAATCTTGGTCCTTCAAAAGGAGGTATTCGTTATTCAATGGATGTACATTTAGACGAGGTGAAAGCTTTGGCTGCATGGATGACATGGAAATGCGCTGTTGTAGGAATTCCTTACGGCGGTGGTAAAGGTGGTATCAAATGCGATCCTCGTAGCATGAGCAAAGGGGAATTAGAAAGATTAACCAGATCTTATACAGATTTAATGGTTGATGTTTTTGGTCCTGATAAAGATATTCCTGCTCCGGATATGGGAACAGGTCCACAGGAAATGGCCTGGATTATGGATGAATATTCAAAATTAGTTGGTCATTCAACTCCTGCTGTAGTTACAGGAAAACCAATTGTTTTGGGTGGTTCATTAGGTCGTGTTGAAGCTACCGGACGTGGAGTTATGGTTTCAACCCGTTCTGCATTATCGAAACTAGGAATTAGTCCTATTGGCGCAACAACTGCTGTACAAGGATTTGGTAATGTAGGAAGTATTTCTGCGAAGTTATTGGCTTCACAAGGAATGAAAGTTGTGGCTATTTCTGATGTTAGTGGTGCATACTATAATGAAAACGGAATTAATGTTGAAGAAGCAATTGCTTACAGAGACGGAAACAAAGGAACATTGGAAGGATTTACTGCAGGACGTAAAATTACCAATGCAGAATTGTTGGAATTAGAAGTTGATGTATTGGTACCTGCTGCAATGGAAGACCAAATCAACGAAGAAAATGCTGATAGAATTAAAGCTAAAATGATTGTAGAAGGAGCAAATGGTCCAACTTCTGCAAGTGCTGATGAAATTTTAAATAGAAAAGGTATCATGGTTGTTCCTGATATCTTGGCTAATGCAGGTGGTGTTACAGTAAGTTATTTCGAGTGGGTTCAAAACCGTTTGGGTTACTTCTGGACAGAAGAGCGCGTATATCGTCGTGCCGACCGTGTGATGAAAACTGCTTTTGAAGGCGTTTATGCTGCATCACAAAAATACAATATCAGCATGCGTATTGCAGCTTATGTTGTTGCTATCGAAAAAGTTGCTGAAGTTGAAAAACTTCGTGGCAAATTTGGCTTATAAACCTGATTTTTAATTTTTTTGTTACGCAGTGTACGAAAGTGCACTGCGTTTTTTTAATATAATACACATGCTACATAGAGAAGGTAAAGCAACTATTTTTATTACATTATTGGTTCTTGGAATCATCAATTTTCCTATTATTCAATTTCTGCCCGACATGGTTTGGTTACAGAATATTGTTTTATTCATTTCATTGGTACTTTTAGTTATTGTACTTCAGTTTTTCAGAAATCCATCTATACAGGTTACAGAAGGTGAAAACCTGGTTATTTCTCCTGCAGATGGAAAAGTAGTAGTAATTGAAGAGGTTGATGAAGATGAATTTTTCAAAGGAAAAAGATTGCAAGTATCGGTTTTTATGAGCCCATTTAATGTGCATGTAAATAGAAATCCTATTTCAGGAATCGTTAAGTATTTCAAATACCATCCTGGTAAATACCTTGTAGCCTGGCATCCAAAAAGTTCAACTGAGAACGAAAGAACCACTACAGTAATTGAGAAAAGTACGGGTGTTCAAGTATTATTTCGTCAGATTGCAGGTGCATTGGCCAAAAGAATTGTTTGGTATGTAAAAGAAGGACAAGCTGCAAAACAAGGTGGTGAAATGGGCTTTATTAAATTTGGTTCCAGGGTTGATATTTTTCTACCTTTAGATGCAAAAGTAAAAGTTGAATTGAACCAAAAAGTAAAGGGCGGAAGAACAATTTTAGCAGAAATTTAACAAATAGTCTTTGGAAATCATTTTTTTAGCATTGTTTTTGTAGTAATTTCGTTATTATTAAAATCCTAAAATTAAAATATATGAAGAAAATTATTTTAACCGCTGCATTTGCAGCATTGATGATGATTGGAGCTAACGCGCAAACTCCGGCTAAGCCTGCTGTAGCAAACGCTCCTGCAACTGCAACTGCAGTAGTTGCTGATGTGCCAGATGCTGCTGCTGCAGAATCAAAACCTGAAAAAGAGAAAAAAGCTAAGAAAAAAGATGCCAAAGCATGTGCTGATAAAAAAGACAGCAAATCATGTGGAACAAGCGAGAAAAAATCTTGCTGCAGTCATGGTTCTTCTAAAGCAGAAGCTACAAAAGAAGAAAAATAGTTTGAAGAAATTCAATCAGAAAAGGGAGCCGTTTGGTTCCCTTTTTTTGTTAGTACTCGCAGTACTTTCTAATATAATCCCAGGAGTTACCAAAGCCTAATCTGGCAGATTCTTTAAACTCTTCGCAGGCTTGTATTTTGTTTTCTTTTGGGTTGATTTCAAGTAAGGTTACAGCATGAATAAAAATGGCAGTTTCAAAATTTGATTTTAAACTCATGGCGGTATCAAAATTATGTAATGCCAATTCAAACTTTTTTAGTTCAAACTGAGCTCTTCCTCTACCATAAAATGCATGTGGGTTATTAGGATTGATTCTTATTGCTCGACTAAAAATTGGAATGCTGGCAGTGAATTGTTTTAATCCCAACATGGCCATTCCTCTTTTAATAAAAATATCATCTCTTTTTGGGTCTATTGCGAGTATGGAATCATAATCATGGATGGCAAGTGTATGCTCTCCAACCATACTATAGGCATAAGCTCTGTTTTCAAAAGTTTCTTTGTTTGAAGGATTATATTTTAAAGCTCTTGTGAAGTTATCAATCGCAGAATTCCATTTATAAATTTTGGTTTCCAATACACCAATATTAAAATAATAGATGGCTTCCTTATTGTTGCATGCTAATGCTTGGTAATAAGATTTTCGTGCTTGGCGGTAATCTTTTAACTCGTAAAAAGTTTCTGCTCTTAACGCAAATGCTTCTGAATAACATTCCTTGATAGCAATGGCTTTGTTTATTTCATTAAATACATCAATATACAATTTCTGTTCTAACCTGCATTTGGCTTTTATGTAATAAGATTCAGCTAGTTTTGGATTTTGGACTAATGCCTGGTTACAATAATTGATAACCTCTTTGTAATTCTTGTTGTTTAAGGCTGTTTTTGCAAGCTCAATATAACTCGAATCTGTTTGAGCAAAACTAAGTTTTGTAAAAACAGTTAATGTTAAAAATAAAACGAATAGTATAAATTTCGTTTTCATTTAGTTTGGCTTTGAAACGGGTAAAGTAAAGCAAAAAACAGAACCATTTCCTTCTTCACTTTCAACCCAGATTTTACCATTATTTTTATCGATGAACTCCTTACACAACATCAATCCTAAGCCTGTTCCTTTTTCATTTCCTGTGCCTTTGGTGCTGGTATTTCTATATTGAGTAAATAATTCTGCTGCTTTTTCAGAGTTAATTCCAACACCATTATCAATCACCATTATTTTTATAGTGCCATTATCATCTTCTTCACTCAGCACATTTATAAAACCATTTTCAGGAGTAAATTTTACAGCGTTTGATAATAAATTTCTTAATACCAAATTCACCATATCTGTATCTCCGTATGCAATAGCTGACTCATCTACATCATTAGACAACTGTATTCTTTTTTGAGTTGCAGAACCTGTAACCAAATTGATGTTTTCCTGTGTAAGCTGATGCATATTTAAAACCACCGGCTTTATTGGAATTCCTTTAATTTGTCCTGATGCCCATACCAATAGGTTTTCTAATAAATCAATTGTGTTTTGTACAGAAAACGATATTTCCTGAGTTAGTTTTGGGTGATTTTCTGATTTGTAATCGGGATGAGAAACCAAATCGAAGTACAATTTAGTAGTAGTTAAACTATTCCTTAAATCGTGAGAAATGATAGAGAAAAATCTGTCTTTAACATCATTCAATTGAGTTAATTGTTCTTTTTGAAGCTCAATTGCCGAGTTTTTATTTTGTAATTCCTGGTATTGTTTATTGAGCTGTTTGTTGATTTTTCTGTTTTGGGTGGTGAAGTAAATAAAAACACCAATCAGAATTAAAAACAAAATAGATAGAGCCGTAAAGAAGTTTCTTAGTTCTCTTTCTTTCTTAAAACTAAGTTCGTTTAGTTGCTCATTCTTTTTATAAATTTCAATCTCAGCTTGCTTTTTTTCTGATTCATACAACAGCTGTAAATCCGAAGTTTTTCTAAGAATTGAATCATTATAAATTGAATCTTTAATTTCATTACTTAAAGCTTCAAATGCTTTCGATTTATTTTGGTCGTTTAATGATTTATACAACAAAGCTAATCCTTGATAAGCTTCATCAAGTTCAATGTTTAGTCCGGCAGTTTTAGAAATTTCAATAGCTGTTCTGTATTGTGAGCTTGAACTTTCATAATCTTTTAGTAAGTAGTTTACTCTTGCTAATCCATTTAAATTTTCTGCCATTAAGGCTTGTGCTTTAAACTTCTGAGCAATAGTTAATGATTGCGTATAGAGTTTTTTAGCTTCTATATAATTTTCTTGATTTAAGGCTATTTCTGCAAGTTTTTGAAGTGTGTTTGCTTCACCGGCTTTGTTTCCAATTTCCTTATAAATATTTAAAGCCTTGTTTAGGAATTCCTTTGTTTTTGGAATGTTTTTTTGGTTTTGATAAATGGTTCCCAGATTTTCAACCAATACCAATTGCCTGAATTTATCTTTTTCATTTTCCATGATTTTTAATCCCTTCAGATTGTATTCAATGGATTGACTAAATAAATTCATTCGGGCATAAACATCACCTAAAGCAGTATAACATTGTAAAAGTCCGTTTGCATCTTTTTTCGATTCAAAATACCTGAGTGCTTCCAAATAACTTTTTACAGCGCCGGGATGATATCCTTGAGCATGATAAGTTTTTCCAATTAAATAGGCACTTTGGGCCTTTTTTTCGGAGTTTTGGTGTTTGGTATGTAATACAATTGCTTTTTGAAGTTTTTCTCTTGAAAGGTTGAAATTTCCAAGGTTGATTAAATACTGACCTTGTAATTGAAGAATTTCAGCCTGAAGAAACTCATCATTTTCCTTTTCACTGTATTCAAGTGCTTCATCGAGTGATTTAATAGCAAGATTGGGTTGTGATAAGCTTAGCTGACGAGCTTCTTTAACTAGCATCAGCGCTTTAGAACTATAACTGCTGTCTTGTGAGGCCCAAGAATTGGGAGCACAAAACAGCAGTATTATAACTACATAAATGAAATATAATTTATTTAGTTTCATGTAAAAGAAGGAAACGGCGCATTACAATTACGAAAATACCCAAACGAAAGGGCTTTTCTATGAAGCGTTTTCTTTCTCTACAAGTTTAAATCCGGAACCATGAACATTTATTATTTCCAGATTTGGATCTTCCTTTATTAATTTCCTTAATTTATTGATATAAACATCAAGATTTCTAGCAGTATAAAAGTCATCTCTTCCCCAAACATTTAATAATAAACTGTTTCTGGAAATCAATTGATTTTTATTTTTAATGAAGAGTTTGATTAAATCAGCTTCTGTATTACTAATTTTTTTGATGTTTTCTCCAAAACTCAACATGTGATTAGGAATATCAACTTTCATATTACCAATCTCATAGGTTTCGTCATGGACAATTAATTCAGCAGCAGCATTTTGACTTCTTTTAAGAATAACTTTAATACGGGCCAATAATTCCTGTGTGCTAAATGGTTTGGTAATGTATTCATCAGCCCCAATTTCAAATCCTTTTAACTTATCTTCTTCTGAAGAATTCGCAGTTAAAAAAAGAATTGGCGTATGTTGATTTTTTTCTCTTACCAATCTGGCTAATTCAAAACCATTTTTTTTGGGCATGTTTACATCAAAAATACAAAGATCAAATCTCTCTTTTTGAAAGGTTTGCCAACCTTCTTCTCCATCTTTACAATGTCTGGAAGTGTAACCACTTAGCTTAAGATTTTCCTTTAAAAGTGCAGCTAAAGTGAGTTCATCTTCAACCAAAAGAATGTGCGGTAGTATTTCTTTTCCCATAGTGGTAGTGTTTGATACGAATTTATAAATTCGTTGCTTGTCATTACTATTGTAATCTTTTTCCTTAATTGGAATTTTAATTATTTTTTTATCTTTTTATTAAGGAATCTTGCTAAGCTTAATAAAATGAGTCAATTAGGATTAAAGATTTATAATTTTTTTAAGTTTTGTTTTAGAATAAATAAGGTAAAAATTAAGCCTTTATGAATATAAAAGATATTGTCATCCTTTTCAGATTTCCATTTTCTTTCTTCTTAATGCCTGTGTTTTTTTACGCAATCAGCAACACTAACGAAATTGATGTAAATAATTGTGTTTTGATGTTTGTTGCATTACATGTGTTTTTGTTTCCTGCCAGTAAT
>JBIPMI010000399.1:0-2581 GCA_044369215.1 Bacteroidia bacterium
TGCAGCTTTTCAGTAACTTGAATTTTATTAATTGATAAGATTGTAGAATCTCTTCTTAACATAAAAATTCCTTCACCCATATCACTTACTGCAATATTTCCTGATGGTAAAAACGGATATACTCCCCAACATCCTTTATAACCTTCATAACTTGGGGGCGGATATGTTGATGTATGGTAATATGCTTCTGCGAAAATGTTTGATTTATCTTTAATGTTAAAAATGTAGAATCCATCATGGTAATAAGATACATAAGCATAATCACCAACAAAAAAAGCATTATGGGCTGTTGCTGCATCATTACTGTGATAGGCATTCAACCAGATTGGATTTCTTATATCTGATATATCATAAACTTTAATGTCTAATCCTCCCGGAATTTCATCCGTAAACATTAAGTATTTTCCTGAAGCATCAACCCAACTGCTATGGTTATAGCCATTTTGCGGGTATTGTGATATAACTGACAATAACTTCTGGTTCTTTAAATCTCTTAAATCAAAAATATAAAGTCCATTGTACTCAACCGAGCAATAGGCTGTATCATTTCTAACAAATACTTCATGCACATTTCTAAATGCTGCTGCACCATCTCCAAAAGTTGGAACATTCAATCTGCTTATCCAAACCGGCTTTTCAGGATTTTCTAAACTTAAGATATCCATTGCAGCAACACCTCCAGATTTTAATCTGTTGATGCATAAATACAATCTTTTACTTTTGGCATCAATAAAAATACTATGAGTATTAAATGATAAAGAGTCGCTATCGAATACTTTGTGAACAGAATCAGGTAAATATTGTAAATCGAAAGCCTGCAAGCTTCCCGGATTTCGGTTGTCACTCACACAATAAACATAGTGACTATAACACTCATAATCTCTATTAACAACAGATTTAGAATTTCCACTTTCAACATCACATAAAACCATGTTTGTAGGGTCTGTAACATCAAAAAAGTAAATACTGTCTGTTGTACCTGCTATAATATATTCTTTGTGATTTATGGTATCAACCCAACCGGTTAAATCGTTCCAAATCTGATAATTATCTAATTTAGGTAAATTCGGATTGTTATAATGATCCAGGTATTTTATTTTGTACCCTTGCGCATGCAATTTTTCAAAACTTGTTAAGCTTGAAATCAAAAGTAAAAAATAAATGAATCTTAGTTTCATTCGCTTTTAATCAGCTTTTTGGAAGCAATTGCATTTCCACTTTTGATAACAAGAAAATACACTCCTTCTTTTAGATGATTTAAATCTATTTCTTCATGATTAGTATGATTTAAACTCAATAATTCATTTCCTAAAACATCTAAAATCATTATTTCAATTGATTGTTCAGTTCTATTTAAACCTTTTATATGAAATGTTCCTCTAGTTGGGTTGGGATAAATATTTACTTCTTCAAAATCTATTTTGGATTCAGCATTTCCAACCAAATCTGAATCTACTTTTAAAACAAAAATTCCATTGGTTAAATCACTTGCTAAAATTAATTTACTTGGCAAAAATGGATACAATCCCCAACATCCTTTATACCCACCGTAAACTTCCGGGTTTTCAAAATGAGTATCATACCAGGCCGCCATTTGAGGGTTTGTTGGATCTTTAACATTATAAATCCTTACACCATCGTGATAGGATGAAACATATGCTAAATTTCCAACCCAATAAGCATTGTGTGGCATGGCTAATTGGTTTGAATTAAACTGACTAACAAATTGAGGCTCAAAGAAATTTTTTAAGTCGTAAATTTTAATGTCTAAGCCGGTGTTTTCATCTGTAAACATTAAATACCTTCCTGAATCATCTAACCAAGGACTATGGTTATAACCCTGATCAGGATAACTTGTTATAGAGGTAAGGAATTTTTGTGTGCTTAAATCTCTTAAATCAAAAATAAATAAACCGGCTTCTTCACAACTCAAATAGGCAGTATCATTACGTACATACATTTCATGTACTTTGTTGAAAATTGGATTTCCATTTGGTTTGATTGGAACTTCTAATTTTGCCAGTAAAACAGGTTGTTCAGGATTATCCAAGCCAAGAATATCCATTGCTGAAAACCCACCTGCTTTGGAGTTCATACACATATACAAACGCTTTGAATCTTCATCGATATATATGGTATGCGTGAACTTTCCTAAAACATCACTTGAATAAACTTCATGAACCGAATCGGGTAGAAAACTTAGATCGAAAATTTGTAATTGTCCAGCTCCTGAACCTTGATCTGAAACACAATAAGCATAATGCGAAAATGTTTCATAATCGCGGTTACGAGCAAAGTTTGATTTCCCTGTTTTAACCTGCACCAGCTTCATTTCAGTGGGTATGCTGATATCGAAAAAGTAAATGGAATCTGTGGTTCCACAAATGATGTATTCTCTGCCATTTGTAGAATCGTACCAACCTGTAATATCATTCCAAATATCTGTCCCATCAACCTTTGGTAAATCAGGATTATTGTATTGGGATAATTTTTGAATTTTATATGCTTGTATCTGAGCAAAAAGGCCGAAACAAATAAAATTAAGGAGGAATAATATTGCAGATTTTTTAAGCATGGTAGA
>JBIPMI010000115.1:0-8889 GCA_044369215.1 Bacteroidia bacterium
TATACCTAAATGGAAAAGCATGGTTATTGATATTAGGTCTGATTGCAATGGTTCTCGCTTCAATTACGGCATCTTTTACAATTGATGTGCTTGACCTAAAAGTTCTTCCTGATTTTGGATGATAAATGAGCAATTGATACCTTTCATCTATCTCATTGTTTTTAGGGATTGAGCAGGCATACAAATAGTGTTTCTGATTTCCAAAAAAACCTGAATCTTTAAACACTGTATCAATTTTATAACATTGATAAGTTTTGTTTCCTTCACTTAAAGTAACAACCAGTGAATCAAAGTATAAGGAATCTGCAATTTTCGCACCTGCCGATGTTGAAGAATTTGCATCGTTTTGATATAATTTTTGAATTCTGATATATTGAACAGGCTGGTTTTGGTCTAAAAATCCATAAACAACTGCGGTATCTTCATAAGGCGCATTGATTTCCAGGTCGTTTTTACAAGAATTAAAGGTAATTCCAAGTAATATTAGGATGATTAAATTTTGTAATTTCATTTGCTGCGAAGTAAAACTATTTTATTGCTGATTCAAAACATAGTCAAAGATTCGCTTAGAAAGGTTTTATTTATACCTTTGAATTTCAAGATTTTTTATGAGTACCTACAAAGAAGTAAAAAAAGTGACCACCCATACAGTTCAGGATATGAAACTTAGAGGTGAGAAAATCAGTATGTTAACTGCATACGATTATAGTATGGCAAAAATTTTTGATGCTGCAAAAATCGATGTTTTATTGGTTGGTGATTCAGCTTCAAATGTGATGCACGGTCACGAAACTACACTTCCAATTACTTTGGATGAGATGATTTCTCATGCAGCTGCCGTAATAAAAGCAGTTGATAGAGCGCTTGTAGTTGTAGATTTACCTTTTGGTTCTTATCAGGGAAATTCTAAAGAGGCTTTGGTTTCTTCTATAAGAATTATGAAGGAAGCTGAAGCGCATGCCGTTAAATTGGAAGGTGGTTCAGAGGTTGTTGAATCAATCAAACGAATTCTTACAGCCGGCATTCCTGTTATGGGTCATTTGGGTTTAACTCCTCAAAGTATCTATAAATTCGGCACCTATGAAGTACGTGCAAAGGAAGATGCTGAAGCTGCTAAATTAATGGAAGATGCTAAATTATTAGAGGAGGCAGGCTGCTTTGCATTGGTTTTGGAAAAAATTCCTTCAAAACTGGCAAAAGAGGTAGCTCAGGCAATAAAAATACCTGTAATTGGAATTGGAGCAGGTCCCGATGTAGATGGACAAGTTTTAGTTAGTCATGATATGCTTGGTATCAACAAAGATTTTTCACCAAAATTTCTTCGCAGGTATTTGAATTTGTATGATGAAATTAAATCTGCTGTTGAAAGATATGTAGAAGATGTAAAAAGTGTTGATTTCCCGAACGAAAAGGAACAGTATTAAAACAGAAGGTCAATCTTGGAAATATTATTTGAAGACAATCATCTGATAGCCGCTTTTAAATTATCAGGTCAAACTGTTCAACCTGAACCCTCTAAACCAATTTCTCTGGAAGATGAGGTAAAGGAATATATACGGGTAAAATACAACAAGGCTGGTTCGGTTTTTTTAGGTGTAATTCATCGACTGGATATGCCGGTAAACGGAATCGTTTTGTTTGCCAGAACCAGTAAAGCTTTGGTTCGAATGAATGAAAGTTTTCAAAAAAGGGAAATTACCAAGAAATACCTTTGTCTTGTAGAAGGAAAACCTCCTGCTTCTGCTGCATCTCTTCAACATTGGCTTAAATCCGATGATAAAAAGAATTTTACTAAAGCTTTCGAGAATCCGGTAAACAATGCCCTGGAAGCGCGATTAAAATACAAGGTACTCAAATCAGCCAAAAATGTATCATTGCTTGAAATTGATTTGGAAACCGGACGTAAACATCAAATCAGAGCTCAACTTTCTGCAATGGGTAACCCTATTTTAGGTGATGTAAAATATGGTGCTTCTAAACCTTTAAAGGACCAATCAATTGCGCTTCAGGCTTATTTTTTGAGTTTTAATCATCCAGTTCAGGATATTCTCATTGAAATTAGTTTGTTGAATTCAAAGAACTTACTCAAACTTTAATTTTGATTCTTTTTGGCTTTTTGAATGTATAAAGTTTCAGTTTTCATTTTATAAGCCAATTCCAGAGCTCTTTTGATTCTGCTATCTGTATTTTTTACGCTACTTACATAGTATGCTAAACTTCTTTGCATCCCTACAGTCATTCCAAAAAAGATTTTTCCGGCCTCTTCATCTTGTTCCATTACTTCTTTTAATTCCTCCGGAAGTTCTAAGAAATCAGGGTCGGTAATACAAAATTCAATTTTCACAGGGTCGCCTGTTGTTATTTTGGCAGCTCTTCTTAAGGCTGAACCTACCATGAAAAAGCCATTCCCGTTTTTTCTTCCTTGAATGGCCAATGAAAATTCTGCTCCATTCATTTTGCCTAAAGTTCTTAACCTTCCTGATTCTGGCAACTCTGAAATAATTTCACTTGGAATAGAAACCATTGTATAAGAAGGGTTTGAGTCCAGAATTTTCAGAATACTTTGAAAGCGATAACTTTTGTTCATCCTGCAAAATAATTGTAAACTGCCAATTCAGCAAAGTGCATTTTTGGTGTAAAGCTATTTTCATGTAGGTCTCAAAAAAACTTTTACCTTTGTGCCCTCAATAAATAAAAATACCCAATATGAACGGATTTTTTAAAGTACCTGTACCGGTTAATGAACCTATCTTAACTTATGCTCCCGGAACTGCTGCCAGAGCTGAACTAAAAGCGGCATTGACTGAAGGTAGAAGCAAAGTTTTAGATATTCCTATGTATATCGGATCTGAAGAAGTAAGAAGTGGAAAAACCATCGATCTTCGTCCTCCTCACGATCATCAACATAAATTAGGTCATTTTCATGTGAGTGATGCTTCTCATGTTGACGCTGCTATCAATGCTGCATTGGCTGCAAAACCAAAATGGGAAGCTTTGGCTTGGGAACAAAGAGCTGCTATTTTCTTACGTGCTGCCGATTTAATTGCCGGTCCTTACCGCGCAAAATTAAACGCAGCAACTATGTTGGGTCAAAGCAAAAGTGCTTTTCAGGCTGAAATCGACAGTGCTTGCGAAATCATCGATTTCTTGCGTTTTAATGTATATTTCATGAGTCAGATTTATCATGAACAACCTCAATCTGCTAAAGGTATCTGGAATAGAATTGAATACAGACCTTTAGAAGGATTTATATACGCTTTAACTCCGTTTAACTTTACAGCTATTGCAGGTAATTTACCTAGTAGTGCTGCTATGATGGGTAATGTTGTTGTTTGGAAACCATCAAATACACAGGTTTATTCTGCAAACGTTTTGATGGAAATCTTCAAAATGGCAGGTGTTCCTGATGGTGTTATCAATTTAATTTATCCAAGTGGACCAGTTGCTGCAGATGTCATTTTTAAACATCCTGATTTTGCAGGTATTCACTTTACAGGTTCAACAGCAGTATTCCAAGATATTTGGAAAAACATTGGAAACAATATTCACAGATTTAAAACTTACCCAAGAATTGTTGGTGAAACAGGTGGTAAAGATTTTATTGTGATGCACAAATCGGCTTTGGTTGAAGAGAGTGTTGTTGCTATGGTAAGAGGTGCTTTTGAATACCAGGGACAAAAATGTTCGGCTGCTTCACGTGTTTATGTGCCTAGTAATTTATGGCCTGTTGTGAAGGAAAAAATGGTGGCAATGATGAAGACCTTAAAAATGGGTCCTACAGAAGATTTCTCTAATTTTATCAATGCTGTTATCGATGAAAAATCATTCGATAAATTGGCTTCTTATATCGATGCTGCTAAAAAAGATGAACGTTGCGAAATCGTTGCAGGTGGTAATTATGATAAATCTAAAGGCTGGTTTATTGAACCAACTGTTATCGTAACAAACGACCCTAAATATACTACTATGTGTGAAGAGTTATTTGGTCCGGTTTTAACTATTTATGTTTATGATGCCGAAAAGTTTGAAGAAACTTTAGATATCGTGAATACCACTTCTGATTATGCTTTAACAGGTTCAATTATAGCACAAGATAGATATGCAGTTGAATTAGCAACATGGAAGCTTAGAAATGCTGCTGGTAATTTCTATATCAATGATAAGCCAACTGGTGCTGTTGTAGGTCAACAACCATTTGGCGGTGCAAGAGGCTCTGGTACCAATGATAAAGCAGGTGCTATGATTAATTTATTACGTTGGGTGAGTTTAAGAACAATCAAAGAAACATTTGTTCCACCAACAGATTACAGATACGAATTCATGAATGAAGCTTAATTTCATATCATTTAAAAAGAAAAGCCATTGTTTGAATTAACAATGGCTTTTCTTTTTATTTAAATGAACTATTTATAAATCACCAGGTTTTTCGAATATTCCCAATTACCAGCTTGAGTTGTGTTTTTCATGTTATCTTGTGGTTCAACCCAATATTTTCCATTGATTACAAATTTAAATTCCATGGTTTTATCTTTAGATAGTTCAGAAAGAGGCAAACTGATTTCCCATTTGTTGCCAACTTTTTTCATCAGAAATTTTTTGTCTTTTGGCTTCCAATCATTCATTTCAGAAGCTTAAAAAACTATTCAATAATAATCCTCCGAGTAATAGTAGATTTTTCATAAAATTATTTTTTTGATGAGGCAAAGTTTGGATAATCCTTTTATGAATTATTTTGAAATTCTCCCGAATTCATATTTTACAATCCGAACTTTATTTTTATTATTTCCAATTATATTTAATATTTTTATTTCAGATAATCAGTAGCTTAACTATTTATTTTTGACGGCGGGCAACTTTGTGAAGCATTCAAACATTATAGCATTTGAAACATGAAGACATTTACTAAACATCAAATTGAGCTTTGTAGAAAGGCAGATCGCAGCACACAGCGATTGGTTTTTGATGCTTTATATTCACCCATGTTTCGAATCTGTCAGAGGTATTTGGTTCATACAGCTCAAACTGAAGATTGTGTTTTAAAAGGAATGATGAAAATGTTTCAACAGTTTGATTCATTCGTTTTTGAGGATGAAACTAGTTTGTTTAAATGGATTAGGCAAATTGTGGTAAATGAAGCACTAATGGAATTACGAAAGAAAAATAATTTCTTTTTAATGCCAGAAGAAAGTTTTCCTGAAATAGCAGATCAACAGGATATTTTATCGCTAATGCATGCTGAAGATATCAATAAAATGATATTGAAATTACCTACTGGTTACAGAACAGTTTTGAATCTTTTTGTTGTTGAAGGTTACTCTCATAAAGAAATTGCCGAGATGTTAAACATCAAGGAATCGACAAGTAAAACCCAATACATGAAAGCAAAAAGTAAGTTAAAGGAAATGTTAGAAAATTATCAAGGTGAAGCAAATGGAACATTTGGAGAATAATATAATCAGAAAAAAACTAGAGAGTTTAGAAGAACTGCCTTCAAACTATGAAGTAAATTTGGCTTCTAAGTTCGATTTAGTTATGCAAGCCAATCAGCCTAAAAAGAAAAATTATTTACTTTGGTTGGCTGTACCAGCTAGCATTGCTGCTAGTTTTATTCTTTTTTTGATATTTGGACAATCGAATATTTCGAGTACTCAAATTGTATCTAAAGTTCAAAAGCATCAAACTACAAAATTTAATAGTATTAAACCTCAAAATCAAATGGCTATTGGTTTTCCAATTAGAGTTAAAAACAAAAAGGTAATCTCACCAGCAAAAAAAGTAGAATCTAAAACAATTACAGTTCCTCAAATAGCAGTAAATACAAAACAAGAAAATAAAACTGAACAAATAGATTCACTTGTTTCCGAAATTCAAATTGCTTCAAATAATCCCAATCAAAAACAAAAAAAATCGAGGTTTCGTGAAATAGATTTTAATGAACAAGTAGATCAAGTTAATTTCGCTTCAGAAGCTAAAAAGGAAGCATCATTTATAAAATTTAAGTTTCCTGATAGAGCTGCTGTGAACTCTATTCAGCCTGATAGAAATTTTAGTTACAGACAATCATTTTAAACAATAAATTAATCATATTATGAAAAACATCTTTTCAAGGTGCATGACAACTATTGTCCTAATTTTCGCAAGTTCAGCACTATTTGCTGATGAAAGAATCAACAACGATACGCTGATTATTAAGTTTGAGTCAGGTTCACAAATCAAAATAGTTTGTTTCGATTTTAACAGAATGAAAGATTATACAAAAGCTGATTCTTTAATGCAATTGTTTTATTTAGATTATGAAAAATCTTTAGTTGGTTTAAGTGAAGCTAATTATTCTAAAGAAATACATTATTTAATTGCTGAAAACGGAAAAAGAAGAATGAAAATGCAAGATCCTGATTTTGCTGAAGGTTTTGATTTGGCTAAAGAATCTTATAGAATCAATGAAAATTTATCTTCTATACATTTTGTGATATATGATTTGAAATCAAATGTTCAGATTCATTTATATCCTCAGTCTTATGCTGAGATTTCATTGATGAAATCTATAAGTTTAAATGCTGCAGTTGCTAAACTTAAAGATGAAAAGAAAGACTTAAAAAGGAACTATTTATTTGCATTAAATAACAAGAATTCAAGTTTTGAAAAAATAAAATTGGAGTCAAATTCCAATGACCAAATAGAAATTCATGCAGATGTAAATACCTTGTTAATTGGCAATCAATGGACTCCTGCCATAGGTTTGGAAGCAAGATTGATGTTTTTAAACAGATTTAATAAGCCAAATTGGAGTGTTGGTTTAGTTTGGTGTTCTTATGGTTTTTCTGATTTTAAAGATGGGCAGTTTAAAAATTTCACTTACAATACCGGAGTTGATGCAAGATTAATGTTTAACTTAAATCAATATGGAAAAGAAGTAAATTGGTTAGGACTTGAATTTGGATTAATTCTTCCAACTAAAAACGAAACCCCGGCGCTTTCAGGCACATCTTATAAATTTATGGTGCATAATACCTACAATGGTTTTGGCTATTCTTTTGGAAGTATCACTGATGGAAACAGAAATTGGTTGCCAGTAGTTGGATTTAAACTTCCATTTTAAAAAAGAACCTTTTATATAAAAAATTTGATTTCAAAGGATTCTGAATTTAATTTGTTTAATAATTTGAATTCAGAATCCTTTTTTAATGAAAAAAAATTACATCTTTTTTATTGCTTTATTGCTAGGATTAAACAATGTTTTTTCCATTAATGCCCCAAATCAAAGTTCACCTGCAAATGCAGCTAATGTTTTTACTGGACTTTCATTTAACTGGGATGCTGTTGTGGGTTGCAGTCAATATCAATTTCAAGTTGATACGAGTTCTTTATTTAACTCTCCAGTTTTGTTTAATATAACAAAAAACTATATCAATTCTTCAAGTTTAAATTCAGATACTGAACATTATTTGGAAAACTTATTCTTCGGAACAAATTACCATTGGAGAGTTAGGTGTTATATTAGCGGAGATACTTCAATTTGGCAGCAAAGAACATTTACTACCTCAAACACCTTAACACATTCAAGTCCGGCAAATAATTCTCTTAATAATCCAATTGTTACATTAAACTGGTTACCTCATACTGGCGTTGATTTTTATGATGTGCAAATGGATACAAGTTTAAGTTTCAGTTCCCCTGCTTTAAAAGCTGCAACTAAAACCTATATCAATTCTACTGATGGTAATTTTGATACGCAACATTCATTTGATGATTTGTTTTTTGGAACAAATTATTTTTGGAGAGTAAGGGCTAGAAATACTGTTGATACTACTAATTGGACAAGTAATTGGCAATTGTTAATCACAGATACAATGTACCTTTCTTCACCTGCATCGAATTCAGTTACTAGTTCTGGATTAACTTTAAATTGGAGTCCAAATCCAGGTGTTGATTTTTATGAATTACAGGTCGATACTAACTCTTCGTTTAATTCAAACCAATTTAGAACTTTCACAAAAACCTATATTAATTCTACAGATGGCAATTCAGATACACAACATTATTTAGAAGATTTGTTTTTTAGTCAGAAGTATTTCTGGAGAGTACGTTCTTTTAATTTGGTTGATACAACAAAATGGAGTCAGGTTTGGAATTTTACAACCAATAACCTTTCTGTATTAAGTTCTCCAGTTACTGGTTCTGTTTCATGGGTTGGGCTTACACTTGATTGGGCTCCAAATACAGCGGTTGATTTTTATGATTTACAAATTGATACCAATATAAATTTTAATACTCCTCTCTTAAGATCAATTAGCAAATCTTATATAAATTCTACTAATGGCAATTCAGATACTCAACATTATATTGATGAATTGTTATTTGGTCAGAGATACTTTTGGCGAGTTCGTTCACGTAATTTAGTTGATACAACAGTTTGGAGTGAAGTTTGGAATTTTACTACACGCGACTTTGTAAATTTAGCTTCACCACTTAATAATTCTCAAAATTGGTCTGGACTTACATTAGATTGGAATCCTCATCCTGGAGCCGATTTTTATGATGTTCAAATTGATACTACTGATAGTTTTAATTCAAATGCATTCAAAAGTGTTTCTAAAACTTACATTAATTCTACAGATGGAAATTCAGATACCCAACATTTTTTTGATGACTTGTATTTTGGTGTAAACTACCATTGGAGAGTTAGAGCAAGAAATTTAAGTGATACAAGTGAATGGTTTCAGTCGTGGACTTTTTCTACCAGAGATTTTGTAACTCATTCTTCACCTGCTAGTAATACCAATCAATGGACAGGTTTAATATTAGATTGGTTACCTCATACTGGTGTTGATTTTTACGATATTCAAGTGGATACAAGTAACCAGTTCAATTCACCAGCTTTAAAATTTG
>JBIPMI010000400.1:0-2572 GCA_044369215.1 Bacteroidia bacterium
GATTATAGAAAATAATAAGTAAAGAAAACCAAGCCCAAACCACTGCCAACGCGGACCAAAGGTCCGCGTTGGCAGTGGTTTGGGGAATTCGTTTCAAGCATTTTTCTATAAACATGTGACCACCTATCGGGGTCTTAAATATCATAAAGCAGAACGATTTAACTCCAAATTAATTTTTGAAAATGTTTCTCAAAACATTGACCAGATTTATAAAAATTTATTGGTGGTAAACATGCGGATATTCGTATAATTTATTAACAATATCGGCATGTTTGCCAGTAAATTATATTAGTAAAATTCTAAATATTTTAAAATTGATTTATGAATTGTATTCAGGTAAAATAAATTAAAAATAGAATCCTGTTTATTACGAAATTTCTTAAAATCCCATAGGGATGACATTATAGTAGTAAACAAAAATGAATGAATTACCCTCACCCCAAAACGGGCGCGAACCGAAGGTTCGCGTCCGTTTTGGGGTGAGGGTGCAGTTATTTAATTTACTTGTAAAGAAACGAATATTCGTTAATCTGATTTACAATTTCAAATGGCATTTTAAAATTATCTATAAAATTTACCTGCTTTCATTAAAACTGGAAAATGAACTTTTTTCTTTGTTTCATGTGGCCATATAACTTCAAGTTTTGATTTAATTAAATCAATTGGATTGGCTCTATGATTTCTGATAAACTTTTGTGTCGCCGACCAAGTGTTTAAATATCCGATGTATTGGTCATAAGTATATTCAAGTTCGAGTTTAACTATTGGTTTTTCTATTTCCCCAAAAGGAAAGGGTACATTTTCATAGGCTTCATCTATGTATCTTCTTTCTGGTTCCCAGTATCCATCTAAAATATTTCTATAAAAATGGTTGATGATTGGGTCACATTCCGAATCGATTGTATGAAACCCATATCCAACTAAAACAATTAAACCTCCGGGTTTTAAAACTCGTTTTACTTCTTCGTAAAATGCAGTAAAATCAAACCAATGTATAGCTTGACCAACAATTATCAAATCACAGCTTTTTGAGGCCAATGAACAATGCTCAGCTGCTTCAACTTTGTAGGTAATATTGTCTTTTTTTATGGCATGTTCCAATTGTTTTTCACTGATATCAGATGCATAAACCTGCTTAAAGATTTCAGAAAGTTCTGAGGCTATTTGTCCATTGCCAGTTGCTACATCCCAGGCTAGCTCTTTTGAATGAAGAGATTGATTTATAAACTGATATAACTCCGCTGGATAATTAGGCCTATACAAAGAATACAACTCCGCTTGGCCGGAAAAATGGTCTTTCATTTGTAAATAATTAAGCAGACAATTTAGACATACTTTGCTGAAAACAAGCATTAATTTTAGTTTTTCCACAGTCATGTGAATAACCCACTCACAAGCTTGCTGAATTTGGTGGTATTTTTACCCTCTTAAATAGTGTTTCAAAGATGGCAGAAGAAAAAGTGATTTATGATGAAAACAGTATCAGGTCTCTTGATTGGCGCGAACATATTCGCCTGAGACCTGGAATGTATATCGGTAAACTGGGAGATGGAAGCTCTGTTGATGATGGTATTTATATCCTTTTAAAGGAAATTATCGATAACTGTATCGATGAGTATGTAATGGGGAATGGAAAACAAATTGATATCAAAATTACCGATAACAAGGTTGTTGTTCGTGATTACGGTCGTGGTATTCCTCTTGGAAAAGTGATAGAATGTGTTTCTCAAATCAATACAGGTGGTAAATACGATTCTGCTGCATTCAAAAAATCAGTTGGTTTAAACGGAGTAGGAACCAAAGCAGTTAATGCTTTATCTATCTATTTTAAAGCACAATCATTTAGAGATGGCAAAACCAAGATTGCGGAATTTGAAAAAGGTCAGCTTACAAAAGAGTATCCACTACAAGATACTTTAGAGCCAAATGGTACAGCAATCACTTTTATTGCTGATGATACCATTTTTAAACATTTCAGGTTTATCAATGAGTACATCGAAAACATGATCTGGAATTATGTTTACCTGAATGCCGGTTTAGTGGTTTGGTTCAACGACCAAAAATTCCTTTCAAAAGATGGTTTATTGGATTTATTAAAACGTAAAACCAATGAAGAAGCGCTTCGTTATCCAATTATTCATATTAAAGGTGAAGATATTGAAGTTGCTCTTACCCATGAGAATCAATATGGTGAAGAGTATTATTCTTTTGTGAATGGTCAGCATACTACTCAAGGTGGTACTCACTTAAATGCTTTTAGAGAGGCTTTTGCAAAAACAGTCCGTGAATTTTATAAAAAGGATTTTGATTTGGCCGATATCAGAGCCAGTATTATTGCTGCAGTTAGTATCAGGGTTCAGGAACCGGTTTTTGAATCACAAACCAAAACAAAATTGGGTTCTACCAATATGGCTCCAACTGAATCTATTTCAGTGAAACAATTTGTGATTGATTTTATGAAAAAGGCTTTGGATGATTACTTACATAAACATCCAGAAACTGCAGATGCACTTTTACGTAGAATTAATCAGAGTGAAAGAGAACGCAAAGAAATGGCCGGTATCAAGAAATT
>JBIPMI010000116.1:0-8878 GCA_044369215.1 Bacteroidia bacterium
GGTTGAGGTTCATTTGTTTTGATGATATAATTTACATGGTTACGTGTTTTGTAACGTCCATTGTTGAAATCATAGTTTTTCCAATCATAACCAATGATGTCTCTTCTGTTATGAAAATTCATATTTTCCAAATCTTTCATTCCAATACTTTCGAATTTGAATGTACTATCAACCGCCACCTGAATATTTTCATTATTGATGTAAATTCCAGTAACAGTGTACAATAACGGTGGATTGAATTCGTAATAAACCCAGCGATAACGCAGGAAACAAAACTGCCAGTCTTTTTTATAAGGTTCAAAATCCATAAATCTCGGATTTCCATCTCCAAAACTGAGATAAGTATTTTGTTTTAAAGGGTTTTTCGGAATTTCAATTTGTTTGATGTTTTTTCCTTTTATATCACAGATTTCCAGGAAATAGGCGTAGGGTGTTACTCCAAGTATTTTAAATTGATAAAATCTATAGGGATCTTGTTTTAGAATTCCTCTGTCAACCACATAAACAGAATCCTTGCTTATCATATTTTTATCGCACCAGTTTATTAAAGAAATTGAGTCGCCACCGCTGGCCTCATCCCATCTATAATGTAAATATTCCGGATCATTTACTCTTTCAAACCTGGTTTTACCTGAATTAGCAATTAAAACTCCGGCACCGCCATTCATGGTGATTCTAAAACCAAAAGATTTCGATTCAAAAGCTAAATCCCAATCGCTGCATTTAACTGAAGTTTTAACCGGAATTGAATCAAAAATATTTAAGAAAATCTGCGACTCATAATTTTCACCTAAATCCAACTGAATTACCCTCAAATCTTCTGCTGGTTTTGGTGGAAGTTTAACCGGTTTTTCTACTTTTTCACAAGCCCAAAAACCTGTTACAAGCAAAAGAAGAATCAATGGATTTAAATAATATGTAATTAGTCTTTTCAAGAATTCTGTCTGTTAAAATTAAAACGTAAGCTCACAAATATACTTCTTCCCATGCCCATCATTGCAGAGTTGCTCATTGAATTATGCGGTCCACTCGCAAAACTTGCATTTACGTTTTTTAAATTCGTTAGGTTTTTCAGTCCACAACTTAATTGAATCTTTTGCTTTTTAAACGACTTTGTTGCACTGATATCGAAAATAGTATATGGATTCATATGCGTTAGAATCGTAGAATTGGTTTCAGGAATAAACTGATAACTCTGGAATTTGCCATTTATTTTACAAAACAGGTTTAATGATAAATTCTCTTTGCAAAATGTGTAAGTGACATTAACTCGACCTTCATTGTTAAAATAAAATTTATTTTCAACTTTGGCCTGGTTAAATTCGTTTTTATTACCTGTATAAGCATAACCTAATGATACCGAGTAATTGGGTCTTCTGTATTCTGTGTTGATATTAAAGCCTAAACCTTCATAAGAATTGAGGTTGAAATATTTAAATCCTGTATTATTACCGGCTCCAAATCTTGCTAAACCAATCATGTCTGAAATTTGGTTGTAAAATATGGATGGTTCAAATCTGAAAACTCTGTTTTCTGCTTTGTGGTCGAAGCAAAAGAATATTTGAGTATTGTGTGATTTTTCGGGAACTAAATCTACATTACCTTGAATATTATGGTTTAAGTCGGCAAATTGTAAATACAATTCTTTCATTCCCGGCGCTCTGAATCCTCTGCCATAACTAGCTCTTATAATAAAGTTTGAGTTGATATCATATTTTAAATTAAAAGATGGAATTATAGGTGCTTTAAAAATTGTATGGTAGCTAACTCTAAATGCCGGTCTAATTAATAATCGTGGAGTTGCTTTTATTTCAAAACTTATAAATCCACTGTATTCACCCATGTTTTTCGTTTCGGCAAGTTTCGACCCAATTGCGGTTTCATGGTTTAGTTCATAGCCTAATTGATAAGCAATTTTGGATGTTAAAAATGTATTAGAATAGGTTCCTCTGCTCATAAAATTGTGAAACCTGGTTGTGTCTTGTGCTTCTGCAGATGGTATTACTTTTTCTTCCAGACTTACTAAATCCTTTAAATAAGATTGAAGCATTCGTCTGTAAAAGTTATAAGAGAAGATTAAATTCAAGTTTCTCTTTTTTTCCGGTTTGAAATCAAAAAATACAGTTGAACTATATCTATCAGTTAGAAAATATTTATCCTGCGCTGTGGCTTTGGTCCAGTCAATTTCAGCTTCACCTTTATTGGTCATTTTTTCTGTAAATGCAATATTGTTCCACCTAATTGTTCCTTTCGGAATTTTATAACTCAATTCGAAATTTCCATTATACTGAGTTCTTGGTTTCCATAACTTGGTTCTTGAGTTTGGATCTTCGGAATAACCGGCAAAAAAGTTTCTTCCAAAACCGATTTGACTACTTAGTTTAGAACCGGAAAATTTAGCGCCGGCATCAGCATTGTATTGCCCAATAGATTCATAATAAGTGCTAAGAAAAACTTGTTTTTCATTCTCTATGGGCTTTTTTGTGATGATATTAATTACACCTCCTAAAGCATCTGTTCCAAAACTTACACTCATTGGTCCTTCTATGAGTTCAATTCTTTCAACATTATTCATATTGATTTGTGTCAAATCAATATTCCCTGATTCACGACCGGTTACAGGTACACCATCAATAAGAATTTTAATATTATTGCCTCCAACACCTTGTAATTTTATACTCGAACCCAACATTGGGTCTTGAATAATTCTAACATTCAGTTCATTTGATAAAACTTGTTGAAGGTTAAATGCACCTTGAGACTGAATTCTTTTACTGTCAATAATTTTTACTTTATAAACAGATTTGTTCAGACTGGTTTCTTCATATTGACCGGTTACAATAAGCTCATCAAGATTAAATCTTTTATCTTTTGCTGATTGTTTTGTTGGTTGTGAGATGGCATTAAAACACACAAAATTTGTAAGCATCACAAATATGATGCTTACAAATGCTGTTTTATATTTGAATCCAAAAATCAATTAGTTTACCAATAATTTCGCAGTATAAACTGAGCCTTCTGCTTGTAAGTTAACAAAATATATTCCTGAATTTAATCCAGATAAGTCTAAATCAAAACCACTGCTTAAATTCATTGGGTTTGTTGTTTGATTTGAAATCACTTTTCCACTCATATCTGTAATTAATATTTGTACAGATTGACTTGGGTTTTTCAATTCAAAATTAATTGTAGTTAAACCCGAACTTGGATTAGGAAAAATATTTACAGAACTAAATACTGAATTGTATTCTGAATTACCAATAGGTAGCAGCTTATACTTTAGGATATTGAATTTGATAAATTGAGTTGTAGGGTCAGAAAAATAACCTGTAAATACCAAACGGGCATAATTTCCATCATTGGCTTTTTTAGTAAAATAAGCTAAACTGTCTTTAACAGGCCAAGCGCCTGGGGTAGTTGTAATTACTTTCCAGTCCCAACCAATATTTGCAATTTTTGAATTGAAGAATAAACTATCATTTGCACCACCAATTTTTAAAGTATCAGCTTCTGGTGTCATTATTTTGGCACTTTGCATCATTGGATGATTTAAAACTCCCATAACAGGGTACATCAAAGTTTGTCCATATAAGGTAACAAGAGTTTTGTATTTGGTAAATAACAAATCCCAAGTGTTTAAGGCAGGTTCTCTATCAATTACCTGTTTTGAAAATACATTATAATAAGCAAATAATTTGTTATTAAAATTAGATTTATTGATTGTTACTGTATTGCTATCTGTTCCATTAATATTAGATATTGTGAATACCCATTGCGTATCGTATACAATTTTCGAAATCATTAATTTCTTTAAAGTTTTTGGTGCCGATGGATTTGGAGAAGTAGTAATTGCCAACAACCAGATTTTGTTGCCCATAACGTCCCTGCTGTTCATATCATATTGTCCCCATCCATAATCAAACGGGTTTGTAAGACTTCTTTGTTGATTAAAAGCTCCAATATCCCAGCTACTATCACTATTGAAGAAAGTTGGCCAGCTCATCCATTGGGCGGTATCAAAATCATTCCATTCGCTTGATGTAAATGATGATTTGAATAACTCAACACCCGAACCTTCATTAATTCTAATGGTTGCAGCCTGCATTGTTTTAAATGGAGGTTGAGCTTTTCTTGTTGCAAAAGCCAAATGCCAGTTGTTAGTTCTTACAGTATCTTTTGTTCCTTTTTCAATATTGTAATAAACATCTAGAACATTTCTGGGAAGCATGGTAACGCTATCCGAAATTTCCTGGGCATTTAAAAAAGTAGGTAGAATAAATAAGGCAAGTAATAATTTCTTCATTTGTTGATTTTTGTGGGTGCAAAGAAAGTTGATAGGCCTTAGGCATAAAAATGACAAAGGTCATCTCGCTTCCTTATGACAAACTTATGACAAGCTTTTCTAATGTTTGTTAGTTTGATTTTGAAACTACGGATTTTTTTGGTCTTTAGGCTTTTTCAATTAGCTTTGCGCTCCATTAAGGCATAAGCCTTACCAATTATAGTATGCAAATACAGCTTTTAAAATCAAAAATTCACCGCGCTAAAGTAACGCAAACCGAACTACATTATGTTGGAAGTATCACTATTGACGAAAATCTTTTGGATGCTGCAAATATGATTGAATATGAAAAGGTTCAGGTTGTTAATATCAATAATGGTGAAAGAATCGAAACATATATAATTAAAGGTGAAAGAGGTAGCGGAACGATTTGTTTAAATGGCCCGGCTGCCAGAAAAGCGGCTACCGGAGACCATGTTATCATTATTTCCTATGGTTTGATGGAATTTGAAGAGGCAAAAAAATATACCCCAATTGCTATTTATCCTGACCACAACAACCAATTACCTGCTTGAGTAAATCAGTAAAAAATATAATTCAATACGCCATTATCCTCGGAATTGGCGGAGTATTTTTGTTTTATGTTTTTAATGGAATTGATTGGTCAGATCAATTGCAAAGAATTAAATCAGCCAATCCTTATTGGTTAACTTTGGGAATGAGTATTTCCCTATTAAGTCATTGGTTTCGAGCATATAGAGCTACTATGTTATATGATGCCCTGAATTATAAAATCAGTACAAAAAATAGCATTTATGCCGTTTTAATTGGTTACCTGATAAATTATTTCATTCCACGAGCAGGCGAAGTTTCAAGGTGTGCAGCTCTATCTAAAACCGATGGAATTCCAATGGAAAAGTCCTTGGGTTCTGTTGTTACTGAAAGAGTGGTAGACATGTTTATTCTATTGATTATTCTTCTTGTAATTGTTGTTTTACAGATAGATTTGATAAAACAGTTTGTAGAGTCTTATTCCGGTTTAAATGAGCAATCAGCTTCGAATGGCACCTTAAAGTTTGTTATTCTTGGTGTTATAGTTGGCGGGCTTGCTGCAATTTATTTTTTCAGAAAAAGAATTTCGGGATTTCCTTTGGTTCAAAGATTTATACTGCTTTTAAAAGGATTTGGAGAAGGTTTGCTCAGTATTAAGGACGTTAAAAACCCAATTTTATTTGTTATCCTGTCAATTCTTATTTGGCTCGGATACATTTTTATGATGTATTTCTGTCTTTTTGCTTTAGAGGCAACAGCCAGTTTAAGTTTTGTTGATTGTTTAACTGTTTTTGCAATAGGTACAATTGGTGTTGTTTTACCAGCTCCTGGAGCCGGAGCGGGAACCTATCACTTTTTCGTCATGCAATCGCTTTTGTTATTTGGTGTTCAAAAGGAAGATGGTATAGCTTATGCAACTTTGGTGCATGGTACGCAAATGGTTTTTTTAATTGCATTTGGGTTAATAGCTTCTTTCATCGTTTTTTTACAAAAGAAAGATACAGTTAATGAACAAGTTTAATCAGGTTCAAAATAAAATTCACACCAATGAAACCCTTAAAAATCAGTTGATTGAATGGGAAAAGACCGGGGAGAAAATTGTTTTTACTAATGGATGTTTCGATTTATTGCACAAAGGTCACGTTGATTATTTAGCAAAAGCTTCCGATTTAGGAACTAAATTGGTTTTAGGCCTAAATACAGATGAATCAGTTAGTAAATTAAAAGGCCCACATCGCCCTATTCAGGATGAAAGTTCTCGTTTACAGGTAATTGCTTCCTTGGGTTTTGTTGATGCGGTAGTTTTATTTGGAGAGGAAACGCCTTATGAACTAATTAAATTGGTTCAGCCTGATGTTTTAGTTAAAGGAAGTGATTATAAACCTGAAGACATTGTTGGATATGACGTTGTAATGTCAAAAAACGGAGAAGTCAGAACAATTGATTTTATTCCGGGTTATTCTACTTCAGCTATAGAGAAAAAGATAAAATTGGCTTTTTGAGGTAAATCTTTTTAGATTAACTTCATCAATTCAAAAAATAGATATATTCGCATTGTAAACCTACCAAGTATGAATTTTGATTTAACAGAGGAACATTTGAATGTTCAACAAGCTGCAAGAGACTTTGCTCAAACCGAACTATTACCGGGTGTTATTGAAAGAGATAACAACCAGGAATTCCCTTATGAACAAATTAAAAAATTAGGTGAATTAGGATTTTTAGGTATGATGGTTGATCCAAAATACGGAGGAAGCGGCATGGATTCAGTTTCTTATGTATTAGCTATGGAAGAACTTTCTAAAGTTGATGCATCTGCATCTGTAGTTGTTTCTGTTAATAATTCATTGGTTTGTTGGGGTTTAGAAGAGTATGGTACTGAAGAACAAAAACAAAAGTACTTAGTACCAATGGCTTCAGGAAAATGCCATGGTGCGTTTTTATTATCTGAACCAGAAGCTGGAAGTGATGCAACTTCACAAAGAACAACAGCTATTGATATGGGTGACCATTATTTAATGAATGGAACCAAAAACTGGATTACCAACGGAAATTCAGGTACCTATTATCTGGTAATTGCACAAACTCATGTAGATAAAGGACATAAAGGAATCAATGCTTTTATCGTTGAAAAATCTTGGGATGGTGTAGTTATTGGTAAAAAAGAAGATAAAATGGGTATCCGTGGTAGTGATACACATAGTATTATGTTTCAGGATGTAAAAGTTCCCAAAGAAAATAGAATTGGTGAAGATGGATTCGGATTCAAATTTGCGATGAAAGTTTTAGCTGGAGGAAGAATTGGTATTGCTGCACAAGCATTAGGTATAGCTAGCGGTGCATACGAATTAGCTGTAAAATATGCTAAAGAACGTAAAGCATTTGGAAAAGAAATTATGCATCACCAGGCAATTCAGTTTAAATTAGCTGATATGGCGACTCAAATTGAAGCAGCCAGATTGTTGTGTTTAAAAGCTGCATATTTAAAGGATACGCATCAGGATTATGCGTTGGTAAGTTCTATGGCGAAAGTTTTCGCTTCTGAAACCGCTATGTGGGTAACAACAGAAGCAGTTCAGGTTCATGGTGGTTATGGATATGTTAAAGAATACCATGTAGAAAGATTGATGCGTGATGCTAAAATTACTCAGATTTATGAAGGAACTAGTGAGGTACAAAGAATTGTAATTTCGAGAGAAGTTTTGAAATAAATTCTAATTTGAATCGTATAAAAAAGGCTCATCTGATACAGATGGGCCTTTTTAGTTATTAAGTGGTAAGTAATAGTGGGGTTTGAAATTTGGACAGCCGTTTTTTTGCTTTAAATTGCGGTATATCTGATATTTAATTATTTAAGTATTAAGTACATTTAAACATTCTTCAAATGAAAACAACAATTACAAAAACAGCCCAAGTTTCTACCCAAGCTAAACCAGCAAACGAACAGGTTTCTTTGAATAAACCTTATGTATTGTGGTCGAAAACCAGCAAAGTAGATTTATTAAGTTTAGAAGTAATTGATGGTTTTCTTAGAGACCATATGATGTTACATTTTTCAAAGCAAAGAAAAGAGTCAGAAACCTTAATTGTTGAATTTGAAAGAGTTAGGTCTTCCAAATTAAATAACTATTTTAGTGGTGAGATTTTGCAAGAATTAACGGATTTAAAAACTTTGGTGGTTCATATATTAGAGAATAAAACGCTAATTTCGGAGACTATCATACCTATAAATGAATTAAATTAAAAAATATGAAAAGAATAGTACTATTATTTATTTGCGCAGTTACTAGTTTGCTTGTTGCAAAGGCGCAAATTCCATCTACGGCTAATTTAGTTGCAGATGGTGAGGTAAATGCGTCAGTTTACGATGCATCTACACAAAAAACTTATGTAGCGGGAGATTTCACCGCATTTGGAAATCCCAGTTCGGCAAATTTTGCTTCTTTAAATGCAGCTGGAATTAACAATGCCAATGCCTTACCTGCTATAAATGGACAGGTAAATAAAATTGTTGCAGATGGAGCAAATTTATTTGTTGTCGGAATATTCCATAGGGTTGGTAACAATTTGAAAATTGGTATTGTAAAGCTAAATGCTCAAAGACAAGTTGACCCAACCTTTAATCCTGCATTAGATTTTTTTGACACGGTAAACTATAAATCAAACTATTATGAAATCAATGATATTGCCATAAGTGGAAATTTAATTGCTATTTCAGGAAAATTTAGAATTAATGGAACTCTCCGAAATGTTGCTTTATTAAACAAAACAACTGGAGCCATTTATTCTTGGTCACCATTTATTTCTGCAGGAACGGATCGTATTTATGATGTTGAATTTAGTGGTTCATTGCTATTTGTTGGAGGTCAATTTAATCTTTACTCAGGTGCAAACAATTCTGGAACATTACTAAGAAGGGCTTTCGCTGCCTTTGTTGTTTCAAATCCAAATGCAGTAACATTAAGTTCTGGTTTTAATTTTGGTTTGAATGCAGGATATGGCTGGTCTCCAATTGTTTACACAATGTCGATTACAGGTTCAACT
>JBIPMI010000401.1:0-2571 GCA_044369215.1 Bacteroidia bacterium
GAGGAATTAAAATGAAGCAGCGTTCTTTTTTAATATTAAATAGTTTTTGAAAATATTTATTGTTAAAGAAGCGGTTGGCCCTTAAAAAGAATATGTATTCGCTTCTAATAAATCCCCATGTTCACACCATAAACCAATTAAACTTCCCTAGAAAATCTTGCTGATTCCTCAATAGCCATGTGGCTTCATCCCATGGAATTTGAGGAATTAAGATACTTTCTCTTTTAACCTTAAATCCTTATAACTCCTAATCTTCTTCCCTTTTATAATCTGCCATGTCTAATAAAACTTGGCGCATTTCGAAAAAATTTGTGTAGGTAAATTGGTCGATACTAAATTCTACTGGCTCCTCATTTTCATCAAATTTTACTAAAAATGAAAAGTGTTTATATCCATCTGATTGTCCTGCTCTCGATTGAGCTCTCAGCTGCCTTGCTTCATAATTTACAATCTGACTACTTTTAAAACTTATTTCTTTGTCGATATAAATTGACTTAATAAAAACTTCATCTTCGTAAATAGTCCAAACTGCTAATGAATTTCTTAATAAACCAGCTATAGATCTCACCAATTGAATGGTTCCTACAACACCTAATCCAAATTCATAAGAAATGATTGTGGGTTCATCAGAATATAGATAATAATAAAATCCAACTACTGCTAATACCAAATAAATCACAAAAGAAAACACATTCATAATATGAAATTCCGTCCTGAATTCTGAAACCACCAATGGTTCTTTTTCTTCTTGAAATTCAACAATTTTAGTCATCAGTTTTCACACCAAAACATAAATCTCCAGCATCACCTAAGCCGGGTACAATATACTTGTGTTCGTTTAATTCTGCATCTAATGCCGCTACATAAATATCCGCTTCAGGCATTTCTTTTGCTATATAATCCAATCCTTCATGTGCTGCTATTAATCCTGCTACAATTACTCGTGATGGTTTTCCTTTTTTTAACAATGCTTCATAACTTAATACCATACTTTTACCTGTTGCCAACATGGGATCTATTAATATCAAAACTCTGTTATTTAAATCGGGACTAGCCATGTATTCTACAATCACTTCAAAATCTAAACCATGGGTATGTTTTCTATAGGCTGATATATAAGCATTATCTGCTTCATCAAACATATTTAAAAATCCTTGGTGTAAAGCCAGTCCTGCTCTTAATATGGTTGCTAAAACAGGTTGCTCTGCCAATACCAAACTATCATGTTTAGCCAATGGTGTTTGAATTTCTACCGTGTTATAAGCCAAATCTTTACTTATTTCATAAGCCAAGATCTCTCCTATTCTCTCCACATTCTTTCTAAAACGGGCCATATTGCCTTGTTTTTCAACATTTCTTAATGCTTCTAAATAGGTATTTAGTATCGAATTTTCTGTGTTTAAAACCCTTATCATTTTATTGTGTTAACATATTAAAACAAATTTAGCTCAATATTTGGTTACTTTGTTGGCTTTTATAAGCAATTTTATTTCATGAAATTACAATTCTTAGGCGCTGCTCAGCAAGTTACGGGCAGTATGTATATGCTTCAACTCGACAATGGATACCGCATTCTTATTGATTGTGGTATGGATTATGAACTCAAAAGAAACCCGGTTGAACAAACCAATATCTTTCCATTTAGAGCGGTTGATATTGATTTGGTTTTACTTACCCATGCCCATGTTGACCATTCCGGAAACTTACCTGTTTTAATTAAAGATGGGTATAAAGGCCCTATTGTTTGTACTTCTGCAACAGCCGAATTAACTTCTTATTTGTTGTATGATTCTTGTAATATTCAACAACAAAATTACCGCAAAAGTCTTGGAAATGCGCGAAAAACCAAACGTCACCTGGTACCAAAACCTTTGTATTCTGAAAAAGATGTAAAGGATACCGTTAACCAATTTAATACAGTAAAACTCAATAAGCCTTTTCATCCTAAACCTGAAATTGAAATAGTTTTTCAAGAAGCAGGACATTTATTAGGAGCAGCAGGCATTAAAATTAGTGTTACTGAAAATGGTAAAACTAAGGTTATTGGATTTACAGGTGATTTAGGACGTAAAAACAGCAAATTGGTTAGAGATGGTGAACCTTTTAGTGGCATAGATTATTTGGTTTCTGAAAGCACTTATGGTGGCAGAAAACATGTTGCTGAAAAAACTCCTGAGGATGAATTATTAGGCTTTATTCACGATACCTGTGTGGCACAAAGAGGCCGATTAATTATTCCTGCTTTTTCTGTTGGCAGAACCCAAGCCATTGTTTTTACCATACACCAGTTAAAAAGAAAAGGTTTAATTCCTTCTCATTTAAAAGTATTTGTCGATAGTCCATTGGCTATAAAATCAACGCCGGTTTACGAACGCCACCCGGAATTAATGAATGAAGAAGCCCTGGCTTTTAGAAAAGAATATGGCGATTTGTTTGTTTTTGAAAACATAGATTATCTCGAAAACAAAGATGAACACGAGGAACTAACTTATTATTTCGACCCATGTATTATCATTTCTGCAGCCGGTATGGTTGAAGGTGGACGTATACAGGAACATGTAAGTAACAATA
>JBIPMI010000402.1:0-2569 GCA_044369215.1 Bacteroidia bacterium
ACCAGCTAAACGAATCGCTTCTTCTACAGATGCTCCTTTTGTGCAATTAAATAGGATATCTGATTGAATAGTGACTTCCTCAAAAGTCCCGATTTGAGCATTAGGACCGGCTGCACGAAGCCAGTTTAAAGCCTTTTCATTGTTTGAAGTACGACTTCCCATTTTTACTTCATAACCTAATTGAAGTAATTTGTTGGCAATAGTTTTCCCAACCATTCCTGTTCCTAAAACTCCTATTTTTTTCATAGTTACTATCATTTTTACAGTGCAATGTAGAATCTAGTTTTTATCTTCGCAATAGCTGTCAATTCTGACAGTATTATAAATTTTTTTAAAATGATCATTCAGAATAAGGAAGTTGTTATTGATTTATATGGAGAAACTTTTCATTGTGCATTAGATGTAACCATGAGTTATATTGGAGGTAAATGGAAATCTGTTATTCTTTGGTATTTAAGAAATAAAACCATGAGGTTTTCTGAATTGAAAAAGCAAATTCCGGATATCACTGAAAAGATGTTGAGTTTGCAATTAAAAGCTTTGGAAGAATCGGGATTGGTAAAACGTGAAGTATTTATGGAAGTGCCATTGAAGGTAGAATATTCATTAACTGATTTTGGAAAAAGTTTAACTCCGGTTGTCGGAATGATTGCCAAATGGGGGAGGAATCTTGCAGAAAATGAGGGAGTTTTTAGAACCATTGAAAAGGAAATGAAAAAACAAAAATAACCTTTACAAATAATTGATAATAAAGCAGTATTTTTAAACTATGGAAACGAATAAAAATAGAAGAAACTTTTTAAAATCAGCAGCAGTTTTAGGAGCTGTTGCATTAAGTAATCCTCTTGAAATTTTTGCAGCTACTAATGAAAGTGCAAAGTCTTTAGCTGAATTAAAGCCTGTAAATGGTAAATATGAATTACCGGCCTTAGGATATGCATACAATGCCTTAGAGCCTCATTTTGATGCTAAAACTATGGAAATTCACCATACCAAACATCACCAGGCATATATCAATAAATTGAATGAAGCTTTGGAGAAAGAGGTTCAATTGAAAAATGTTCCATTGGAATATATGTTAAGGAATTTGAATAGCATGCCGGATACAGTTAAAAATGTGATTAGAAATCATGGCGGAGGTCACTGGAATCATACTTTTTTTTGGAGTATATTAAAAACAGGTACAAAACCATCTGCTCAAATGAGTAATTTGATTCAGAATAGTTTTGGTAATATGGAGAATTTCAAAAAGGAATTTGAAAAAGCAGGATTGGGATTATTTGGCTCAGGATGGGTTTGGGTAGTAAACCAAATGGGCACTTTAAAAATTGTTACAACAGCAAATCAAGACAATACAATTATGGAAAATGCGGAAGTAAAAGCAAAACCAATTTTAGGTGTTGATGTATGGGAACATGCGTATTATTTGAAGTACCAAAACAAACGCGCAGACTATTTAGCCGCATTCTGGAATGTATTAAACTGGGATCAGGTAGAAGCAAATTTACGCTAATAGCTTGATTTCGAACTTGGAAAGAAAAAAATAGAAATTGTATTTGGCAAAATCTATTCTCTTTTCTACATTTGCAGTCCTCAAAAGGGTACATGGTGGTTTTAGCTCAGTTGGTTAGAGCGCCTGATTGTGGTTCAGGAGGTCGTGGGTTCGAGCCCCATATTCCACCCAAAGGGAACGATTTTAATCGTTCCCTTTTTTTGTGCCCCAAATTTGGGTAAACCTTAAAATGTAGTGATTTATAGATATTGAGAGATTTAATAACTTTATAAACCTGTTAAAAATCAATACCTTACTATTTTATCTTTTTGGAATTTTTATGAAAATTGACTCTTCAAGTTTCATGATTTAGTTTTCAGAAAAAAAGTGGTGGAACAGGATAAAAATATTACTTCAATTGAAAATCTTATTTATTCAATCAGGTCGAAACAGGTAATGATAGACAAAGACCTGGCCATGATTTATGGCATAGAAACCAAGGTTTTAAATCAAGCTGTCAAGCGAAATTTCATGCGCTTTCCTGAATCATTTAGGTTTCAACTAACAGATGAAGAGTATTGGAAATGTTCAAGGTCACAATTTGTGACCTTGAACATTTCGGAATTAGCAAGCCCGAAATATAAACGAGGTGAAAACCTAAAATACAAACCTTTTGCCTTTACAGAGCAAGGAGTTGCCATGCTATCAGCAGTATTAAAAAGTGAAACAGCCATACAACTTAGTATTCAAATTATGGATGCATTTGTAAAGATGAGAAAAATAATTCAAGACCAATCAGGCTTATATCAAAGACTCAATATGGTTGAAACCAAACAAATTGAGGCAGATATAAAGTTTGAAAAAATATTCAATGCATTGGAAGATAAGAATCAAATTCCAGCTAAGGGATTGTTTTTTGATGGGCAAATTTTTGATGCTTATGTTTTGCTTTCTAAAATAATTCAATCTGCCAAATCATCGATAATTCTAATAGATAATTACCTGGATGAATCGATTTTAATTATGCTCAATAATAGAAATAAAGCTGTTAAGGTGGAATTGTTTACTTCAAATCTT
>JBIPMI010000403.1:0-2563 GCA_044369215.1 Bacteroidia bacterium
TCGGGATATTTTGATAGAAAATTTTCTTATACCAGAACCAATCAAATACCAAATAATAAAGCTGCAACAATCTGGCAAATAGAAACTACTCCAGGTTCAAATACTTATACTTCTATCAATTCAGATTCCATTAATTATACCTTTCCGCAAATAGGTTTTTATAGAATTAAAGTAGGACTAATTACAAATTGCGGAACAAACTGGATAAATGATTCACTTCAAATTGGTGGAATTTTTAGACTTATTAGTTTGGTTGAAAAAAATATTACTTGTAAAGGAATACCAAGTGGCTCTATAAAATTAGCTACAATTGGTGGAACGGGTCCATATCAGTATAAACTAAATAATGGAGCTTATGTATTAAAAGATACATTCAATAATCTTGCTGCTGGTACTTATTGGGCTTATACAAAAGATGCCAATAACTTAAAAGATAGTATTCAGATTACCTTAAATGAACCCGCTCAGTCCATTTCAATTTTCACTAAAGAAATGAAGTCGGGCGCTTGTTACGGAGACTCAACAACTAGCATAAATTTAGGGTCAAACAATGCCATTGGATTTGTCCGTTTCAAAATGAATAGTGGCAACTTTCAGGATTCTTCTTTCTTCAAGAATATCAGAGCTGGAAATATTGCTTTTACAGTTATGGATTCATTGGGTTGTAGCAGCAGCTCTACTGTTAATTTTATTGAACCACCCTTCATAAACTTAAGCAATAGTTTAAGTAATAAAATAGCATGTAAAGGCGATTCAACAGGAAGTATAAATCTAGTTACAACAGGCGGTATTAGTCCTTATACCTATAAGTTTGATACAGCTACAGAATTTTCTACTACATCTCAATTTACTGGCTTAAAAGCAGGAACTAAATTAGTTCAAGTAAAGGATAGCAATAACTGCATCAGAAACTTCAATATTATACTTGCTGAACCTGAAACCAAATTAACATTAACAACTCTCGTAAATCAATCTATTTGTGCCAAGGATAAATCATCTATTGTATTAAATACTTCAGGTGGAAATTTGCCCTATACTTTTACCTTAAACAATGGAACCCCTACGACGAATAATATTTTTAATAATCTTAGTCAGGGTAATTATAATTTAATGGTTAAAGACAGCAATAATTGTATTATCAGTTTAGAAAGAACCATAAACCCACCACTTTCTAGTCTACAAACAAGCATTCAAAGCAAAAATATTTCTTGTTTTGGTTTAATGAATGGAGAAATAAATATCAGAGCAAGTTCAGGAATTAAACCCTATCAATTTAAGGTAAATACAGGAAATTATGTGAATGATTCTAGTTTCAAAAACCTAGCAAAAGGTCAATATACTATTACCACAAAAGATTCCATTGGATGTATAATTTCTGAAACTTTTATGATTGCCGAGCCCACTAAAATCTCAACTAACTTAACAGCAAGTCCAAGCTCTTGTTTAAACCTTAAAAACGGAACTGCTACTATTTCAGTTACAGGTGGTAAAACGCCATATACCATTAACTGGTTAAGCAATCCAACTCAAACAGGAATGTTTGCCAATAATTTAGAAAGTGGTTTATTAAAAGTAGTTGTTCAGGATTCAGCTTTTTGTCAAGCGTTAGACTCAATTTTTGTGCCTTATAAACCATTATTCGAGGATGAAAATATATGCGCCATCACTTGTGATACATTAATAAACAGATATAAAATAGTTTGGAATAAAACGCCGAATAAAGGAATTGCTAATTACCAGATTTATAGAGGTACTAACCTTGTTACAACAATACCATTTAGCGGAAATCCGGTTTTTGTTGATACAAATTTTCCTGTGCCATCAAATGGAATAGCTTCATCCTATTATTTAAAATCAGTTGATAGCTGTGGAATGAGTTCGAATTTAAGTGATGAAAGCAAACCGATTGTAATGACATCTACAGTAAGTGCAGGAAATGTAAACCTTAGTTGGACAGCCTATATCGGGACACAGCTACCAAGTTCATATTTAGTTTATAGAAAAATTGGAAATGGAAATGCTTCAGTTGTGCATCAGGTTTCTTCAGGTAATCTTAATTATTCAGAAACATTCTCCAATACTCAAAACAGAACTTATATAGTTGAAGCTTTATTTCCGCAGTCATGTGCTGGAGGCATGAGAGTGCTTAGCAATCCTTTGTTTGTATTAGCAAATAGTATGAATGAAAACAGTGCTGTAAATAATGAATATGTATTATTTCCAAATCCTGCTTCATCAAATATTAGCATCATCAATAAAAAAGGATTAAATCAAATAAAAAGTATTCAAGTAACTGATGTTTCAGGCAAAATCATTGAAAATTTTGAGTATGACAAAGCACAATCTGAAATCAAACTCGATATTCAGCACTATGCCAACGGTTCCTATTTTGTTATTCTGATTTTAGAAAATGGAATGAAAGTAAATCTGCCTCTTCAAAAGAGATTGTAATCAAACAAAAAAGCCATTGTGAATTGAATCTGCAATGGCTTTTTTGATTAATATTGAATAATTATTTTGATTGATTAAAGGCTTTTGGAAAGTTAATTCAATCTTATAACTG
>JBIPMI010000117.1:0-8849 GCA_044369215.1 Bacteroidia bacterium
TAATTTGGCAAAACCAAAACTATTTAAAAGTATGCTTCATTTAGGTATGAAGCAGTTTTTGCCTTTTATAATAACAATCATAGTTATCCTATCTACTGACTTATTAATTGGAGTTACAATTGGTTTGTTGATTTCAATTTATTTTATCATTCAGAATAATTTTAAAGCTGAATATAAAATCATAACCACAAAAAAATCGAATACAGATTATCATTTAATAAAGCTGAATTCCAATGTTTCATTTTTAAACAAGGTAAAACTCAGAAAATCACTTGATGAAATTCAGGAGTATAGCATATTAACTATCGATGGTAATGAATGTAATTTTATTGATTATGATATTCTTGAAATCATAAGTGAATTTGAGGAAAAAGCGAAAGACAGGCATATAGAAGTTATTCTAAATGGTATTGAAAAAGTGAGTGTAAGTTCACTTCATTAGAAAAAATAGGTCGAATTTTCTACTAAAAAACAAAAATTATTGCAAGAAAATCAAAAGCTGACTGGAAAATAAAGGTATTTGAAAAAAACATATCTATTTGTTTTAAAGATATTTATATAGTTCTGTAGTACTGATGTAGTAGCTTTGAATTGTCTAAAAAGTGAACGTGAAAGTATTGAAGGGGTTCAAAAAAATCTATCAGATTAAATAAAGATTAGATTTACGAGACTAAATCAAATAGCTGATGAATTTTTTTACTAAACTTTTCTTATTTGCTCTTTTACTTTTGGGAACAGAAGTTGCTAGAGCTCAGAGCAATGTTACTTTTAAAGTAGACATGACTCAGTATACTGGTCTTAATGATACAGTCTACGTAAATGGCACCTGGAACAACTGGTGTGGAAGATGTAATCCACTTGTTAAACAAGGGAATACAAATATCTGGGAAGGAACATTTTTAGTTCCTGCAGGCGCTCAAGAATACAAATTCACCATTGGTGGATGGAATGCACAGGAAAACTTTAATAGTGGTGCACCTTGTACAATAACAAATGGAGCTTTTACTAACCGTTCTATTAATGTTACCGGAAATACAATTCTTCCTGCAGTTTGTTGGAACTCTTGTACTGCTTGTACCACAGTAAATCCGGTTGTTATGAATTTACCTGTAACTTTTGACAGTGCAACTGTAAATTATGTTTTAAGTGATTTCGGTGGAAATGCAAGTGTTATAGGAAATGACCCAACTGACACAACTAACAAAGTAGCAATCAGCACTAAATCAAATGTTGCAGAATTATGGGCAGGTACAACTTATGGTGCTCAAGGATTCCCAACTGCAATTCCTTTTGCACAAAATGCTACAAAAATGAGTTTACGAGTTTACTCACCTGACAGCGGAATTGCAGTAAGATTAAAAATTGAAGATGCTACAGATGGTGGTAAAAGCTGTGAAACTGAAGTACGTACAACAAAAGCAAATTCATGGGAAACTTTAGAATTTAATTTTGCAAATCATGTTGCAGGTACACAAGCTTTGAACCTTAATCATGTTTTCAAAAAAGTTTCTGTATTCTTTAATTTTGGTGTTACCGGTGCTACTGCCGGAACAAAAGTTTACTACCATGATGATTTGAGATTCATCCCTGGAACTGCTCCATTATTGAATCCTATTAAATTACCAATTGATTTCCAAGCTACTAATGTTGATTATACCGTTACAGATTTTGGTGGAAATGCATCTACTATGATTTTAGAGCCTGGCCATAATACAAACAAGGTAATGAGTACTACTAAAGCAAATAATGCAGAACTTTGGGCAGGTACTACTATGAGCACAGGTTCCGGTATGGCTGAAGTATTCCCTTTTTCAGCTGGTAAAGCTAAAATTAAAGTAAAAGTATTCTCACCTGATAGTGGAATCGTAGTTCGTTTAAAAGCTGAAGTTGTTGGAGACGCTACAAAAAGTGTAGAAACAGATACTAGAACAACAAAAGCAAATGCATGGGAAGACATGGAATTCAATTTTGAAAATCATGTTTCAGGAACTGCTCCAATTAACTATACATATTCTTTCAAAATGCTTTCTATTTTCTTCAATTTTGGAGTTACAGGAGCAACAGCTGGTGCAAAAACTTATATGTGGGATGATGTTAGAGTTGCTGGTGATTCAACACCTCCACCTCCACCGCCTGCTAAAGTTAGATTGGCTTTTACTGTAGATGCAAGAGCATTAACATTGGCTCCAACAGATACATTAACTCTAAATGGAACTTTTAATAACTGGTGCGGAGAATGCATTAAAATGAGAAATGTACCGGGTACAAAAATCTGGACTGTAAATGTAGAATTAGATTCAATGAAAGAAATTGAATACAAATTCACCGTTGGAAATTGGTCAAAACAAGAAATGTTAAATCCAAACCTAACTTGTACAAAAACTACAGGAAGCTTTACCAACCGTGTATTTGTAACTGGTAAAACAAATGATTCTCTTCCATTGGTTTGTTGGGAAAGTTGCTCTGCATGTCCTGAAGTACCTCGTCCTAAAACAAAAGTAACTTTCAGAGTAAACATGAAAGATTACACTGGGGATATGAGCAAAGGAATCACTTTAAACGGAACATTTAATGGATGGTGTGGAGAATGCACTCCAATGGCTAATGTTGGCGGATCAATCTACAGTGCAACTTTAGACTTAGATACTGGTGTATATGACTTTAAATTCACTATTGGAAATTGGGTAGCACAAGAAGAATTTACAGCTGGTGCTCCTTGTACAAGAACAAAAGATGGTTTTACAAACCGTACTTTTAATGTGTTAGATACAAATGCAATGTTAATTGGAACTTATTGCTTTAATACTTGTAATAAATGTGATGCAAATAGCTTAGGCGAACAGTTATTAAACAACTTGAAGGTATATCCTAATCCAGCTAGTGATGTCTTGTATCTGGATTTTGGAATGTCGAATAAACTTGCTTCAAAAATTACTATTTATAATACTATTGGTGAAGAATTGATCGATGAGAGTAGGTCTAATTCAACTTCTGCTACTATGAATATAGATATCAAATCTTTGAAACAAGGTATTTACCTGCTGAAAATAGAGATGGAAAACTCTGTTAAAATGGTAAAATTCCAGGTTAACTAATCTGGGAAATTGGTGGAAGAAGGCCGGGCAATGCCCGGCCTTTGTTTTTATAGATACTTATAGTTTTGATAAATATTCTGTTAGATTAACTCCATTCTCAAGGCTCATTTTCTTCCTTAATCGATATCGGCTAATCTCAACTCCCCTTACAGATATATTCAATATTGAAGCAATTTCTTTTGTAGATAGATTCATGCGTAAATAGGCACACATCTTTATATCATTCGCAGTTAAAATTGGGAAATTCTCCTTTAAAATTTGCGTAAACCTATCATGGATATTATTAAAATAAATCTCAAATTTCTCCCAATCTTTGTCAATCAAGGTATCCTTTTCAATATTCTTAATTAACTCGGTGATTTCAGGTTTAATCTTAGGATCATTGCTGATTTGTGAAATGCGTTTCAATTTATCTTTAATGGTAAGCAGCATTTCGCTTTTCTGAACAATATGCATTGTGCTCGACGCTAATTCTTTCCCCTGATGCTCCAAATCCCTTTGCAACTGTTGATTTTTTAATTCTATCAGTTCCTTTTCCTGCTTTTCCTTTTCTAATCTTAATATTTCAGTTTGACGCTTAAAATGATCATCCTTTTCAGCTAAAATTCGAGAAGCTTTCTTACGAACTTGCATTTGAGGGTAAAATCCAATCATTACTACCAAAATAATAGCAATCAAACCATAAAAGAATTTCGCAAATCTTGTCCAATACCAGGGTGCAGGAATATGAATCTTAATGATGGTTTCCGGTCCTTCTAAACCCATGTATTTTGCTTTTACCTTTAAATGGTAATCTCCATAGGTTAGGCGACTAAATTCTCTAGTAGATACAGGTTTCCAAGCCGACCAGGTTTTATCCCAACCCTCTAAGTAGCTGGAAAAACTAAGATCTTTATAGAAATACGCATTCGTAGAACTAAAGGAGAATTCTATACTTCTATCATTGATTTCAACAATATCTTGATTATTCGAAAGATATCTTGAATAAATTGAATCACCAAAACTTAATGAGCCGATTGATGTAACCAAAACTCTTGGCACCTCCTGAGTGAATTTACTAATGTGTTTCAAATTCAAATGAACAAAACCTGATTCAACACCTAAAAACAAATTGCCATCTTCACATTCATTTAAAAACTCAAAACCACCTACCAGACTTTGATCCAACTTCGGTAATGGAACTTTGGTATATGAATATTCAACTCCATTATATTCAGGCTTTAGATATCCAATATCATTTAAACCAATGTACCAAATATTCCCATTTTTGCCGCTGATTAAACGCTTATAAGCTTTGGATGAATCGATTAATCCGCTGAAAACCTTAAATAGTTCAAATTTATCAGTATTTTCTTTATACTTAAAGATGCCTTTTGGGGTGCAAAAACCTAATCCTAAATCCGTTGAAAAAACGTAATTTTCAGTAGCTTCAGGAAGCCCGTCTTTTACACCATAAAGCTTCACCTGCCGAGCTCCCAATAAATCAAGACTTAATTGTATTCTATAAACACCTTTATATGGATGCCCTACCCAAATCCTTCCGGATTCGTCTTCTTCTAAAAATCGACTCGACTCCTTAAACCTTGAAATATTTCCAACAAAACTCAAGGAACCATTAAGAAGTTTATATAAACTTAAACCACTATATGTTCCCATGATATAGTAACCGGGATGTTTATTTAACTCAATTAATTTCCAACAACCCCGTACTTCCGAAATTCTTCTCGCATTTCCTCCTTCCACTTCAAACAATCCTTCATGATGTGATATGTATAATTTATCATGAATAGTTTGAGCCCACCAAACTTGTCCTTCAGTATTTGGAACCAATCTGAATGCATCTACAGAAGCATTTGATTTTGCTCGCATATACAGTCCATTATTGGTGCCGAAATAATAGTTACTCCCGAATTCCGTCATTGAATATCCTGTTCCTTTTAAAAGTCCGTCAGGTAAAATATAACCAAAAGGATAATTCAATCGAACCAAATCAATACCATTATCTAAGCCAAGCCATACATTGTTATTGGCATCCTTAAAGAGCGATAAAATATTACTATTCTGCAATCCATCCTCCAAGCTAATATTTTTAAAAATCCTACCTGTACTATCTAAAAAAAATATTCCTGACCTGTTTGATGCCAATAAATAATTTGAACCATAGGAACATGCCTTATAAATCCTACTCCTTTTTAACAACTCATCATTAGTTTCAAGTTTAGTAATTAAACCCGATTTCAAAACAAAGAGTCCATTTTTGAATGTACTTATCAATATGTCAGAACCAAAAGGAAGTAGTGAAGAAATTTCTAAATTAGAAGATTTAACTAAAACCTGAAATGTGCCTCCTTTATGCTGAAAAATTGTCCCAGATGCATCAGTTAAGTATAAAATATTTTGAACTTTGTAAATATTTTCAAGCAAAAACTCAGAGGGTTTAAGAATCGAGATTGAAGTTCCATCGTAAACCAATAATTGCTGACTTGTCTGAAAGAAAAATTTGCCATCCGTTTCCTCAATTCCCCATACATCCTCAAACCCCTTAAATCCAGCAGGAAGTAAATATGCAAGAGAAACAAACTTGAGCTTTCCATTCTTTTCAAATTCAAAATAACCTATTTCATTCTGTCCACCTGCAAATATTTTTCTTGAAATTTTATCAAAATAAATCGACCGCAATATTGTTTTTCCAGGTAATGGGAATTTTGAAAAGCTCTTTCCATCAAATAATAAAAGTCCATCATTATTCGCAAAAAATATTAAGCCATTATCTCCTTCACATATATCCCAGGTTTGAGTTCCACCATTATAAATTTGTTTGGGAAAGTTCTTCACCATCGGACCGGAAGCAGAATATTGAGCACAAACAGGCATAGAAAACACCTGACAAAACAAGAGTATTAAGAAAACAAACCTTACATTTTTATAGAAACTATTCATAATCCAAGCTGCAAGTAAGTGAAATATCTCAAATTTCAAACTAGAATAAGCAATTTATTTACAGACACTTGGAGAATGTTGTAGTAGTATTGTTGTAGTAAACTACCTAAAAATGTACTATATATTTTAAACTCAGACTATACGGATTAATTTAATATTAGCGTACAAAAGTTGTAAGAAATAAATAGTTTAATGATGAAGTTAATAAGAAACTTTGCGCTTTAGTCAAAATGAGAAAACAAATCATCTATATGATGATCAAAAATTCACTCTAAGAAGTCTAAAAAACATTAAATAGGTAATCCATTCATTAGCTCTAGTTCCAAAGAAAGAATAATAGAGCAGCAGAAACATTAAAAACAATTTGATTAAAATTATGAAGTAACAAACTATTATTAGCCAAACAACAAAATGATTAGGATTCCAAAATATCAAGTAAAATTTCTTTCTTCAAGGGCTTTACAATATAGTCCTTGACGCAACTATATGACTTAGCTTTATTCATATCTGCATCATAATTTGATGAAGTTAAAATATAAATAAGAATTAGAGAATTAGATTCCATCTTCATAAAGAAATCGAGAAATTGCCACCCATCTAAAACAGGCATATTTAAATCCAAAAGTATAATATCCGGCAAATCATCAATAGCTGCACTTTCCAAAAAATCTATTGCTTCCTGCCCATTAAAACATTCTTTACAAACTTTAGCAATCTTAGAATTTTTAATAATCAATGTTGAAAGAAAATTATTTATTTTGTCATCATCAACGAGTAATATCTTTTTCATTCAATTGTATTTATTAGGTTGAATATGTATTGGAAAAACATTTCTTTTGGTTCAAAATCATTGTGTGGGTTTTTATCTTGCAAATTCAATTTACATAAGCCGGCAAATAATACTGGTAATAAAAATCGTATCATCATAGTATCACATTCTGAATTGGAAGTGTAATAGTAAATTCAGTACCAATATTCTCCTGACTTTGAACACTTAAAGTACCACCAAGAGATTCAAGTTGTGATTTTACCAAATATAGACCCAAACCTTTACCTTCAACATGAATATGAAATCTTTGGTATAAAGTGAAGAGCCTATTTTTAATTTTTGCCATATCCATTCCAATTCCATTATCAGTGAATGTTATTACATACTTTCCATATAAAATTTTGGTAGCAATTCTTATCTCTAAACCTCTTTGCGTAGAAGAGAATTTAACTGAGTTAGTAATAAGGTTCGTAAAAACACTATTCAAAACCGATTTTGCAAAGTAAATTTCATCCTCATTGCAGAAATCAAAAAATACTTTAGCAGATGAGCCTCTGATTAGTTCTTCATTGTCATTGAAACAATGTTTAATAACCTCTGCAACATTACATAATATCTTCTCTTCATTTTGGGCTCTGTCTTTAACCCTTGTGAGCTCAAGTAAATCGTTTAAGGTGTCTGAAATTCTTTCAGCAGAGCTCTTAAATTTAGCTATTAATTCTCTATTTAATTCTGATCCCAAATCAGTTTCATCATAATATTCTAATAGTGCATTCAAATTTATAACAGGTGCTCTTAAATCATGTGAAGTAATATAGGCAAAGCGTTTCAAATCCTCGTTTTGTTTTGAAAGTTCTTGAGCCAAAGCTTTTAGATTGTTCTCTGATTTCTTTCGCTCCTCAATATTTCTAATAAAAGCGCTAAATACTTCTTGGCCATTTATTTCGAAAGCAACAATAAAAAGTTCAACAGGGAATTCATGACCATCTTTGTGCAATGCGGGAAGTTCTAGCAATTTATTTAGGGCAGGACCCATTTTGGTTAAATTATATTTCTCTATTCCTTCTCGGTGCCTCTGTTTATAACCTTCTGGAATGATTAATTGCTCAAGTGTTTTGCCTATTACTTCATTCATTGTATATCCAAATATCCATTCTGCTTGCTTATTCCATTCTACTATTTTACCATAACTATCTATTAATACAATGGCATCTAAACTAGAATTTAAAATTGCCTTAGACCTATACTCAGCAGCCTTCTCTCTAGCTTCAGCTTGTCGTATACTTGTAATATTATTAAATACAGCTAAAGTTAAGACTTCACCTTTAGTTTTAAACAAAGTACCATTAATAAGAACATTTAGTTTTTCTCCATCTAGAGTTTGCATCACAACTTCGCAGTCCATCACCTTTTTTTCACTACTATAACGCTCAGCAATTTTTGAGGATAAATATTCATGAAATTGAGAATCAACAAGGTCAAGCAAAAATGTATTTTTCGCTTCTTCCTTTTTAAGACAAAACAAATCACAAAATGAAGTATTTACATTTATAATAATACCCCTCTCTATAACAGCCACCGGAACAGGCATTTCCTCTAATAACATTTTGTTAAATTCAGAGCTTTCTTGAAGTAGAATTTCATTCCTTTTCTTTTCGGAAATATCTGTGCAAACAACCAACAATACCGGCTCTTCCGCTTCACCAATCTTAATGCACCTTGCTACTTCAAAAACATTTATGATTGTACCATCTTTTTTAATTTTTACTAATTCCCAATGATGCTCCTTAAAGGATTGTTCAAAACATTCGTTAATAGTTTTGGAAACTAAAGAATGATACTCAACTGGAAATAATTTTGATACATTTTCACCTAATAATTCATCAAAAGCATAACCCAATTGAATGATACCTGAATTATTTACATCTAACACATTCCCAAATCTATCTATGATAAATACCATTTGAGGATTACTATCAAAAAGTGCCTTATACTTTTGTCTACTTTTCTCAAATTTCTGTTCTGCTAAAACTCTGTCTGTTATA
>JBIPMI010000404.1:0-2560 GCA_044369215.1 Bacteroidia bacterium
AAATCACTTCAACAAAGGCTTTTAAGAGGAACTTCAACCTTTTTTATACTTTTGCTGACTATTAATCACTTTAGTTTTATTAAAAATGTCGATTCAGGTAACTGACCTATTTAAAATATACGGAACTCAAAAAGCCCTAAATGGGATAAGTTTTGATGTTCAACCGGGAGAAATCCTGGGTTTTCTTGGTCCAAACGGAGCCGGGAAATCTACTACCATGAAAATTCTTACTGGTTTTATTCCTCAAACTTCGGGCTCTGCTAAAATTTGCGGACTCGAAACTTCGGAAAATCCAATTTTAACCAGAAGGAAAATTGGTTACCTGCCGGAATTAAATCCTTTATACACCGATATGTTTATCAAAGAATACCTACTTTTCTCAGCTGGTTTGATGGGCATTACAGGAAAAGAGGCAAATTCTAAAGTAGAGGAGATGATTGGTAAAACTGGATTAAGTCCTGAAAGAAATAAAAAAATCCAGCAACTTTCTAAAGGTTACAAACAGCGTGTAGGATTAGCTGCTGCCTTATTACACGATCCTGAAGTTTTGATTTTAGATGAACCAACTTCTGGCCTTGATCCAAATCAGGTGCTCGAAATCCGAAACCTCATCAGGGAAATAGGAAAAAATAAAACGGTGATATTTTCAACACATATCATGCAGGAAGTTGAAGCCATGTGTTCAAGAGTTGTCATTATCAACAAAGGAAATATTGTGGCAAACGATACTGTTCAATCGCTGCAAAGTCGCATGGAGGCAGAAGTTTTAATTATTGTTGAACTCAAGAATGAAATCAACAAGAACCAAATTTTATCAATTAAAGGAGTGAGTTCATGTGAGCAGAATGGACTGGTTTACCAAATCAGAGCCAAACACGATATCAGAGAAGCTTTGGCTGAATTGGTATCAAAAGAAAACAATTTGATTTTAAGTATGAACAAAGAACTGGTTTCGCTGGAAGCAGTATTTCAAAACCTTACCCGATAGTATGTTTGTTATAATTCAAAAAGAAGTAAGAAGTTTTTTAAGCTCCTTCATTGCCTATGTGGTGATGCTGGTTTTTTTAATTGCAACAGGATTGTTCACTTGGGTTTTGCCTGATGTGAATGTGTTTGATATGGGTTATGCCAATTTGGATACTTTGTTTAATATGGCTCCATGGTTATTTATTTTCCTGATTTCAGCTATTACCATGAAAAGTTTTAGTGAGGAGAAAAAATCGGGTACCATCGAAATTATTACAACCCGACCTTTAAGTGATATGCAAATTATTTTAGGTAAATACTTTGCCGGATTGATTTTGGTTCTGTTTACCATTCTTCCAACATTGGTTTACTTTTATACCATCATCAAATTAGGAGCGCCTGAAGGAAATGCAGATACTGGAGCAATTATGGGCTCATATTTAGGATTGTTTTTCTTGAGTTCATGTTTTGTAGCAATTGGCTTATTTGCTTCAGTTATAAGCGATAACCAAATTGTATCATTTATAGTGAGTATGTTTTTGTGTTATTTGTTTTATAATCTATTTGATTTAATCGCCGACTTTAAACTATTGGGTTCATTAGATTCTATTGTTTCTTCTTTAGGCATCAATGCTCATTATTTATCTATCAGTAGAGGTGTTCTCGATTCAAGGGATTTGCTCTATTTTATTGGCTTTGATGTGGTTTTTCTATATGCATGTAAATTGGTTTTTGGAACAAGAAAATGGTAGGAGGAAGCAGTATGAAAAATCAAACTAAATCAACATCAAAAAGAACCATTAAAACTCAGTCTATTTTAGAATTTGTTTTAATAACTGCCATTGTCATTCTTCTGAATATTATGTTCTCAGGAACTTTTTTCAGAATAGATTTATCAAAAGAAAAAAGATACAGTCTTTCTCAATCAAGTAAAAAACTGGCAGAAAGAGTAGATGCTCCTTTGTATTTTAAAGTGTATTTGGAAGGTGAATTTCCTGCAGGTTTCAAAAGATTAAGCAGGTCAGTTAAAGAAATTTTAGATGAATACCGAGTTTATAGTAACAACAATATTCAGTACGAATTCATCGATCCTTTTACTGATGCAGATGCAAAAAAGACCAATGATATCATTCAGGAATTAGGAGGTAAAGGACTTCAACCAACCAATGTTCAGATTAAAAAGGAAGATGAGTTTGCACAGAAAATCATCATTCCGGGAGCCATTGCTTATTATAAAGGAAAAGAGATACCTGTTAATTTCTTAAGAAGTCAGTTTGGGCAAAATCCCGAAGATGTTATCAATACTTCAATTGAATTATTGGAGTATGAAGTAAGTAATTTATTGAGAAAAGCCTTACTCGATAAAAGCAAAAAAATTGCCATTATTGAAGACCATGGTGAATTAGGACGTTGGGAAATGGCTGAAGCACAACAAATGCTGAGTGAATTTTATGAAGTAGAACGTTTGCCATTAAGTATTCAGGTTCCACAGAAATTAAATGAATATGCGGGAATCATTATAGCTAAACCAACGCAAGAAATTACTGAATTCGATAAGTTCAAAATCGACCAATATATTATGAATGGTGGTAAG
>JBIPMI010000405.1:0-2557 GCA_044369215.1 Bacteroidia bacterium
GAAAAATTAAGTTTATTGATGATGGCATTTTCTCTGAAATAAGCTGGTTTGATATCTAGTGAAAATTCATATCCATCAGTTTGAATTTCTGACTGATTTTGTGCTATCCAGCTCACTGCTGTTGCAGAATCTTTAATCCAATCAATTTGTTTCAAACCATCTCTTCTAAACAAGGAAGCACTGATTGTGAAAAATGGTTTTCTGATAAACATATTTGCCTCGTATGACCAAGCCTGCTCAGGTTTTAATTCAGGATTTCCAATGCTTGTTTTACCTCCATCTGAATAATACAATTCGGTAAATGATGGAACCCTAAAGCATCTAGAAACTTGGCCTGTAAAAGAAACCGAATTAATTTTATAAGCCAAATCCAAAGAAGGATAAGTTGTTAATCCAAAATCGGAATAGGAATTCAAACAAATACCTGGAATAAACTGAAAGCGTTCTCCGATTTTAAAAGTTTGATCGGCAAACAATCCAATAATAGAACGATTGCGGTTTCCCAAACTATTGCTATTGATTTGGTCGTACCTTAAATCGGCACCCAAATTCCAAACACCAAATTTATTTTTAGAACTGTAATTCAAATCGAGATTATACGACAAAGAGCTATGTGTATTTCTTGAAAAGGATGGTGTATCACGTTTCAACAGGAATTCATCATCATGTAAACGAAGGGCAGTTCTTGCTCTGAATTTATTGTTGTTATGCAAATAATTCATTCCTGCAAAACCCATTTGTGTAGTTTCGAATTGCCATGGAAATCTATCGGTATAAAAACCATTGGAGCCCGTATTTTTCTCCTGAAATCCTGCCATTCCTTGGAAACTTCCTTTTAAAGCGTTGAAGTCGTTCTGGTAATAAACTTGTTTGTTTAAAAAATCTGTATTCTTTCTATATCCATCTGAACTAAGGTGCTGCAAACTGATATGGTGCTTTACCTTTTTTCCATTGAAATCGATACCAAAAAGTGCCTGACGAAAATAATTTTGTCCCCCACTTAATTGCACCGAAACAGAATTATCTATTGGTTTTCTGGTGATGATATTGATCACACCTGCATAGGCATTTTGTCCGAATACCCTTGCAGCTGAACCTTTCAACACTTCAATTCTGCTGATATCAAAAGTAGAAATGGGCAAATTCAACAAATGATGCCCGGTTTGTGGATCGGCCAAACGGATGCCATTGAGTAAAACCAAAGTTTGTTCAAAAGAACCACCACGTATTTGAACATCGGCTTGGGTACCAAAAGGACCACGTGAACGAATATCGATGCCGGCAGTATTTTCTAAAAGTTCGGCAATGGTTTGAGCTGGACTTAAACGAATGGCATTTGAGTCGATAACTTGTACATAACGCATGGCATTGATACCAGCAGTTTGGTTACGAGCTTCAGTTACAATAAATTCGGGAACAACAGATGTCTTTTGAGCAAAGCCAATAAAAGAAGCAAGTACAAAGCAAAAAAAAGTGATGGATTTTTTCATGTGGAGGCAAAACTATTGCAGCAAAGAAAGCTTTCAAAATTGCAATTTTTAGGAATCTGATACTTAGTCAGAAGGATTTTAAATCGGGCCTGAAACATAATTTGACAGGACCGAATTAAAATTTTTGTTTTCTGTTTGAAGCAGTTCAAATAACTTGCGGCTTTAAACAAGCACCAAATGAACAGAGACACCGAAATCTTCGACTTAATTACCAGAGAATTACACCGTCAGGAAAATGGACTAGAATTAATTGCATCAGAAAACTTTGTTAGCAGACAAGTTATGGAAGCAATGGGAAGCGTATTAACCAATAAATACGCTGAAGGCCTTCCGGGAAAAAGATATTATGGTGGATGCGAAGTAGTTGATATCGTAGAAAATTTAGCCATCGAACGTTTGAAAAAAATGTTTGGTGCAGCATGGGCAAATGTTCAACCTCATAGTGGTGCGCAAGCCAATGCAGCTGTGATGTTGGGTTGTTTAAATCCAGGTGATAAAATATTAGGATTTGATTTATCACATGGCGGACATTTAACTCATGGTTCACCAGTGAATTTTTCAGGCAAACTTTACTCGCCAAGTTTTTATGGTGTAGAAAGAGAAACCGGATTAATTGATTGGAATAAAGTTGAAGAAGCTGCACATCGTGAAAAACCAAAAATGATTATTTGCGGTGCATCGGCTTATAGCAGAGATTGGGACTATGCGAGATTAAGACAAATTGCAGATTCAGTTGGTGCACTGTTATTGGCTGATATTTCACATCCTGCAGGATTAATCGTAGGCAAATTATTAAACGACCCAATTCCACATTGCCATATAGTAACAACTACTACTCATAAAACCTTAAGAGGTCCAAGAGGTGGTGTAATCATGATGGGTAAAGATTTTGAAAATCCTTGGGGACATAAAACACCAAAAGGAGAAATCAAAATGATGTCGGCCATTTTAGATGGAGCAGTATTTCCTGGTACACAAGGCGGACCATTAGAACACGTGATTGCATCGAAAGCAGTGGCATTTGGAGAAGCATTGAGTCCTGAATTCCATACTTATATCAAACAAGT
>JBIPMI010000406.1:0-2554 GCA_044369215.1 Bacteroidia bacterium
ATGTTTTTCTTTCCTTGTGAGGAATAGGACATTCTAATGGTTTTTCTATTGTTTTTTCTGTTTGATTCATACGAATAAGATTACAAATTAAAGCTAGTTTTGAATCATAAACAAACAGAATCATTATCTGTTTAAAATTCCTTCAAAAGAAATTTAGAGTGTTAATGTTGAGTAATTTAGATTTTATTACGTCATTAACACTCATTATTGAGTAGCTCCCTTAAAAGTATAAATGATGATTTGTTTCAACGCATTATCTTTAATTATAACCATTTCATCGCCTTTATCTCCATAATAAATGTCCATTGTTTCTGAACCTGTTTTTTCGCAGTATGATTTAAGTAACTTATTCATTTGTAGTGACTTAATTCTTGAATACAGGTTTTCATTATCAACACAGAAACCATCTAAATTTAATTGCTCATAATTGCCCATTTGTACCTGATTAAAAGTATTTTTTCCTTGGGCATCAAAAGTTACAAACTGATTTATTGCTTCTTCTTCAATAGAAACCCTGGTTTTTACAACGCTAATCTCTATTCTACTACCATTGTTTCTGATTACTGGAGGAAGTGGCATTGTAATACCATCTTCTTCTGTAAAATGGTATTTTTTATTATTAATTAAAGAAAAAGTATGACGCCAGAATAGTGTTAGTACGCTTGAATTAGGGTTCATTCCATAATTACAAACCAACAGCATAGGTTGATTGTCTTTTTTTATCATTGCAGCAACAATAAAAGTTTGTAGTGATGTATTGATACTTACACTTGCATCCTTTCCATAAAGAGTTTCTCCTGTTTGTAAGATATTGTCAATCAAAAGTTCCTTAAACAGGCTATACTTTTCGTCATAAAATGTTAAATGATAGGCAAGTGAAGTTGGCTCAAATTCAGCATTTGAACCTCTTTTATAGAATAAATAATACCCTGAATAGGATGTCATAAAGTTCCAGGTGCCTTTTGATTTCATATTTAAAAATGGATTAGAGCTGGGAATTGGAAAATCAAGCTCTATTAAACCTAAATCATCCTTACTTAATAAATCATAATCAAATAAGTGTAATTCTCCTCTTGGGTCAAATACTTCAGCTAAAAAATGATTGTTTGGAGCTAAACTGATTTTTTCAATTAAAGCTTGAGTTAGTCCATATTTGGTTAAATCTAATTTTTTTGAGGCCCATTCTCTTCCTATATAATCATAAAGTTTTAGGTTGTATATATTAGCATCTCTATCAATAATTAATATATAATTTTTATTGGCATACATGGTAATTTCACCAACAGCATTCATTTTAAATGTTGCCTTTTTCTGCAAATCCTTACTATAATAGAAAAAATTTTGTTGAACATTACTTAAATTGGTAGTTCCGGCAACGTCTTCCTTAAATTTATTAAACATTAAAACAAGCCCATTTTCACCTAAGTCAAATTGGTCATGGCAAAACAAACCCAAAGCTTTTGAATCGAGAACGGTTTTTGTTTGAGCAAACAAATGGTTATTTGAAATACCTAAAAACAAAATAATGTATATAATTTTACGCATAGCTTCGGGAATTCAGTTTTGTTCAAATTTGTTATATTCTGCTAATATTCTGAAATTTAAATCAGGTTCTTTGTTCACAACATAGATTCTTGTGTATTTCAATAGGTACATCTATGCAGATTTCATAACCTTTTATTGGCCATTTGTGTAATTTAAATATTTTTAAGTAGCAACATGAGTTTCATAGTTTTATTATTGCAACATAATCACCATAAATATGAAAAAAATTCTCCTATCTACATTTATTATTTTATCATTTTTTATCCAAACAACTAAAGCTTCATTGCTTGTTGAAACCTTAGACCTTAAATTAAACGCGGCTAATCCAAGTTTAGATTTAAAATTTGGAAATTTTGCTGCTGGCATATTCCAATTAAACTATTTTGCTGTACCAGGTTCCATTTCTTTTATAGGAAAAGTTTCAACCGAATTCAGCAGTACAGTTCTTGCTGAACCTATTGGAGGAGGAAATTATGCTCCTATTAGATTATATAACAATACAGATTTTACAAATCTTAATACATATATCAGAAATCCAATTTTCTTGCATAACAACAACTTAACTTTTACAAATAATTTTAAAGGTAAAGGTAATCAGTATATTGGAACTAGAATCGTATTTCCAATGTCTAATGATACCATGTATGTTTGGTTTTTAATAAATGTAAATTCTGCTGGTGATGAATTAACTGTTCTAAAAGCTGGTTATGATGTCGATGTATTAAACATAAGACCAATAACAGGTGGTGATGGTGAAAATAAACCAACAACAGGTATTAATGAGTTTAATTCATTTAACTTCAATCTTTATCCTCAACCTGCTAAAGAATCAGTACAAATTGAACTAAATGCAGAATTAAAATCATACAGCATTTATGCATTAAATGGCCAAATGATTGAAGAAAAGTTGAATTCAAATACAACTATTTCAACTGCACATTTAGAAAAAGGAATTTATATTCTGGAAGTAAATTCGAGCAAAGGAATTTTAAGAAGAAAAATGATTATT
>JBIPMI010000118.1:0-8802 GCA_044369215.1 Bacteroidia bacterium
GAAAGAATGTTTTTTGCATCACTTACAAAACGCCAATATGCTGAGGATAAAGAATTCTATTCATTTTCAGCATTTGGGAACCGCTCAAGTATCTGGTTTACGGACAATTTAAATGAAAATAAAACATCAGGCATTGATACGAAATTTTTTGTTCTTGAATCTGATTTTAAAACTCCTTATAAGCAATATGCACAAGTGATTACTTATTCATCAGAAGAGCTAAAAAAGAAAGAAAAAAATGTATTTGATACCAATGGAAAATTAATTGCTTTTATCTCACCAAACGATGCAGAATGGTTTTATTTGGTTGAATAATCCAATTGACAAATATCCAACAAAAAAGAGAATTGAACTCAAATCAATTCCCTTTTTTGTTTTGGAAAAGTCGTTATTCAAAAGGTTTTTCCTGTTCTGAACTAACAAATAAATGGTTGTTGTATAAAACATAACCCAGACGTTCTCTTAAATCATCCGGATTAAAAGGTTTGAAGATATAATCATTCATACCAACCTCATATACTTTTTGGCGGAATTGCATTTCATTTTCAGCCGTAATGGCAATAATTGGAATTCGACGTTTTCTTTCATCGGAAAGTTTACGAATTAATCTCGTAGCTTCAATTCCATCCATTTCAGGCATGTGAATATCCATTAAAACAGCATCAAATGTTTCTTTGCTTACTTTTGAATAAGCCTCTTTACCATTCATTACTACATCTGTAACAACACCCCATTTGTGTAAAAACTGACGAATAACAAGTATATTCATCATATTGTCTTCTGCAATCAGAATCCGTTTTCCTTTGATAGAGTTTTCAAACGAAGCCGTTCTTGAACTCTTTCCTATTGCAGCATTTCTGCTTACTTCAAAATTAATCGAGAAATAAAAAGTTGAACCAACTCCTGGTTCTGAACTTAATTGGAGCTTACTATTTAAATTTTCCAGAATTCGTTTACAGATAGATAATCCTAAACCGGAACCACCAAATTTTCTGGTAATAGTTCCATCAGCTTGAGTAAATGATTCGAAAATTTGGTTTTGTTTTTGTGATGAAATACCAATTCCGGTATCACTCACTTTTACATGAATCAAGGCATGATTAACGGTGCTTAATTGCATACTTAAATCAACCTTTACATAACCCTTTTCAGTAAACTTAAGCGCGTTACTAACCAGATTAATCAAAAGTTGATTGATTCTTAACGGGTCACCTTTTAAAACTGCAGGAATCTTTTCATCATAATTCACTAATAACTCTACACCTTTTTCAGCGGCCTTAATAGAGAACAAATCACGAATATCGAGAACAATATTTTTAAGGTTAAATTCAATATTCTCAAATTGCATTTTACCCGCTTCCATTTTGCTAAAATCAAGGATATTGTTTACAAGAGAAAGTAAATTATCAGAAGAAATCTTTAAGATATTCAGATTTTCTACCTGATTTTGATTTGGAAAACTCTGGTTTAAAAGATTGGTAGCACCAATAATGGCATTTAATGGAGTTCTAATCTCATGAGAAATAGTAGAAATGAATTGAGACTTAACTTTTGCAGCTTCTTCGGCAGCTTCTTTAGCCTGAAGAATTTCGATATTTTTTACTTGAAGAATTTTATTCTGTATTTCAATCTTTTTTTGCTTCTGATTTAATTGTGTATTGTTCTTTTTTATTTTAACTACATAGAACCACATTAAAATCATTAGTACGGAAAAAAGCGCCAGGACAAACCAAATAAATATTCTTCGTGCTCTTACTCTTTCTGTTTGAATTAGCACTTCAGATTCATCACGCTCCTGTTTTAAAGTGATATAATCTTCTTTTAATTTATCTATATTATTCGGACCATTAACTCTGTAAAGAGAATCTTTTAAAACATTGTTTAATTTTTCAAATTTAAGTGCTTGAGGGAATTCACCCTTTGCAGCATAAACATCAGATAAACCTATATAGGATTCTTGCAAATAAGTAAGGTACGATCCTCTTTTAGCTAAAAACTCTCCTTTTTTATAATAGAATTCGGCTGAATCATATAATTTCATTCCATAAAAGCAAAAACCCATGTTATTGTATGAGTTTGATAAATCATCCAAACTCTCACTATTTTTCTTAATCTCGGCTGCTTTTCTTAAGAAATCCAATGCTTTTTTATAATCTTTTAATAAAGTATAAATTACACCTAAATTATTGTATGATAATCCAAGATTTTCTTTGGAATCTAATTTTTTATCATATTCATATACTTCAAGAAAATAAGGCAATGCCTTAGAAACTTTGCCTGTTTCCTGATAAAGAATAGCCAAGTTATTAATTGCATTAATTCTTATATCTTCATTTGGTGTTTTTAGTTTAGCTGCTAAATCCAAAGACTTATTAAAATAAACTTCAGCTAAATAATATCGCTTTTGCTCTTTGTAGATTAATCCAATATTGTTGTAACAGTCGGCTATTCCATCTAAATCGTTCTGCTTATCAAAAATAAAAAGTGAGCTGAAATAGCTTTTAATGGCTTCATTAAATCTACCCAAACGTTCTTGAGCAATACCTAATAGGACATAGGACCTGGCCAATTCCTGGTCTCTTTCGTATTTTATGAGAATTGGAATTAACTCTTCAAGTTCCCTGATAGTTAAATAATAATCCTGGTTTTCGAAAACAACAAAAATTTGTGCAACTTTAGCTCGGGCTTTGTATTCTTCATTGTTAAGTTTTTCGGCTAAATCCAAAGTTTGCTTAACCAAATCTAATGAATTTGGTAAACCTTTAGCTGCATATTGCCAGGAAAGCATAACAATTGCCTCTAGCTTCTGCTCCTCGGTTTCTGCGTTTTTTATTGCAAATTGTAAACTATCTAGGTTAAGTTCTGTTGCTCTTATGTGAGAAATAAAAATCAAAACAAAAATACAGCAAAACGCACAAATCCTTAGGATTTGCTTGGCAATAAGTACTTTTGTAGTAATAATTACTTTATTCACTTTTAAAGAATGACGAATTTAAGCGTAAACATAAACAAAATTGCACTTATCAGAAACTCAAGAGGAGGAAATAATCCTGATATTATTCGAGCAGCAGTTTTAATTCAACAATCAGGGGCAGACGGAATTACTGTTCATCCGCGTCCGGACGAACGACATATTCGTTACAATGATATTCCAAATCTAATGGAAATAACTCATAATGAGCTTAATATAGAAGGAAACCCTCGAGAGGAGAAATTCATACAACTAGTACTTGAAAATAAACCAGCTCAGGTAACTTTGGTACCTGATAACAATGACCAATTAACCAGCGACCATGGTTGGGACACAATAAAAAATAAAGATTTCCTAAGAGAGATGTCCGAATTATTTACAAATCATGGAATTCGATGTTCCATCTTTGTTGATCCTGATTTAAAAATGATAGAAGGAGCTAAAGATTGTGGTGCACATAGAATTGAACTTTATACTGAATCTTATGCCCACCATTATGCAACAAATAAGGAGTCGGCAATTGCACCATACGTGCTTGCTGCCAATTTAGCAAAAGAACTGGGATTAGGTATCAATGCCGGTCATGATTTGAACCTGGAAAATCTTGCTTATTTCAAAAAATGTATTCCATTCTTAGATGAAGTTTCTATTGGACATGCATTGGTTTGTGATGCAATTTATTTAGGATTAGAAAACACTGTTTCGATGTATAAAAGAGCATTAAAATAATAACATGAAAACTAAACTAATTTTACTTTTATTGATCATATCATTAATCGATTTTAAACAAGTAAAAGCACAAAATTCTTTCATTCCACATATTCAAATAAAAGGGGAATCTAACATCAAAATTCTTCCTGATTTAGGCATCTTTTATATTCAGATTAGTGTTATGGAAAAAACTGAAGATGAGTGCAATGAACACTTAAATAAATTAAATGATGAGCTCATGAAAAGACTGAAAACAGAAGGATTTACTCCTGAGCAAATTAAACTAACCAATTATTCGATATCTGCTGAATGGGACTACAAGGATGGTAAAAGCAAAAAAAATGGTTATAGGTCGTATCAGGATTTTAGAATAGAATTTAAACTGGATAAAAAGCGAATACTATCTGTATACAATAAGCTCAGTGAAAACAAAAGTGAAAATGTGAGCATTAACTTTGGAACTGATTGTTCTGAAGAATTAAAGAAAAAGACTAAAAATGAATTGATAGTTTTAGCTATAAAAGATGCGACACAGAAAGCTCAATTGATAGCAGAAACAACAGGAAATAAATTAGGCAATATTGAATTCATAAGGTACGGAATTGTTTCGAACTCACAAAATTTTCCTATGCCAATGGAGAGTAAAGTTGCATTAGCAGTAATGGCAGATTCAAATGAAGAAAGGGCAGAAAATTTCTCAATTAATGAAATTGATTTTTTTGAAGAAATTGAAATGTCATTTATGATTGTTAAATAAATCTAACTCTCAATTAAAAAAATAAGGCCGGTGAATCAAAGATTCACCGGCCTTATTTTTTTGAAATATTATTCGATTATCTAATGATGGTCTCTTCTCTATCCGGACCCACTGAAATTACATTTACAGGGACTTCTATTTGTGACTGAACATAATCCATATAGTTTCTAAAAGTTTCAGGTAGTTCATTATAGGTTTTGATTTTGCTTAAATCACCTGTCCAACCCGGAAAACTATTGTACAATGGTTCCAATTTAACATCCTGCATGCTATAAGGAAGTTGAGATGTTTCAACTCCGTCAATTTTATATCTATCACAAACCAAAACCTTTTCAAAGCCACTTAAAACATCACTTTTTGTGCAAATTAAATCGGTCACACCATTCAACATGATTGCATATTTTAATGTAGGTAAATCTAACCAACCGGTTCTTCTGGGTCTACCGGTAGTTGCGCCAAATTCATGACCCAATTTACGAAGCATTTCACCTGTTTCATTTTCCTGCTCAGTGGGAAATGGACCGTTTCCTACACGTGTGCAATATGCTTTAAAAATTCCGTAAACCTTTTGAATGTGTTGAGGTGAAATTCCTAATCCACTGCAAGCACCACCTGTAATAGTATTTGAAGAAGTAACAAAAGGATAAGAACCAAAATCTATATCCAGTAAAGTTCCTTGAGCTCCTTCAGCTAAAATCTTTTTACCACTTTTAATTAAATCGTTTACAAAATATTCACTGTTTATGATTTTGAATTGTTTAATAAATTCAACTGCTTCAAAAAATGCAGGTTCATGATCAGCCAGGTTGTATTCGAAATTTAATGAGTTCAATAATTCACAATGAATATTTGTTGCATTGCGGTATTTAGTTGCAAAACCATCTGTTAAAATATCACCAACTCTTAAACCGCTTCTGCCAATTTTATCCTGATAAGTTGGAGAAATTCCTCTTAATGTAGAACCAACTTTATGTTCACCTTTTTTAGCCTCTGAGGCAGCATCAACTAAGCGGTGTGTGGGAAGAATTAAATGTGCTTTTTGACTGATATAAAGGTTCTTTTTAATATCAACTCCTGTAGCAGAAGCCTTTTCAATTTCCTTTTTAAGTTGAACAGGATCGATTACAACACCATTACCAATAATATTTGTACAATGTTCATGAAAAATTCCAGAAGGAATTGTGTTTAGAACATATTTATTGCCACCAAATTCAAGTGAATGGCCAGCATTAGGACCACCCTGAAAACGGGCTACCACATCGTATTGTGGGGTTAATACATCAACAATTTTTCCTTTTCCTTCATCTCCCCATTGAAGGCCCAATACTACATCTACCATATAAAAATTCTAATCTTGTTTAACTATTTTTTTGCAACTCAAACATTGTTGATTTGCATCTACTTCAGGTTGCCCGAATAAATACAAAGAATGATTGGTAATTTTAAACTTCATGAGTTCACCCATAGTTGTTTTTATTTGTTGAATTCTTGGGTCACAAAACTCAAGTACCTCATTACAAACATTGCATATCATATGGTCATGTTGTCTAAATCCATAAGCTCTTTCATACCTTGAAATATTCCTTCCGAACTGGTGTTTAATTACAAGGCCACAATCAAGTAATAAATCTAAAGTATTGTATACAGTTGCTCTGCTCACACGATAGTTTCTATCTTTCATGTGTTCGAAAAGCGTTTCAACATCAAAATGTTCTTTATTCGAATATATTTCATCAAGTATTGCAAAACGTTCAGGTGTTTTTCTTTGTTGATGAAACTCTAAGTATTCAATAAACTTTTGACGAACCTCTTCCTTAATTGGGTCGCTTACAGCATTATTCTCCATTTATTCACTAAGTGTGCGAAGATAAAGGAAGATAAAAGAATGAAAAAGGAAAAATCAAATTTGGGGAAAACCAATTCAACACTATTGAATAACAGGATTTTAAGTCGATTTAAAACGCAAAATCATTCACAATTGAAAGAAATGACCTCTATCAAAGTATCGATAATTTGTCGGATTAATTTAAATCCACTCTACTTACACTAATTAGTGGGCTGGCATCTTTAATGGCGTTCATTATATTTTCCAGCTGTTGAGTATCATGAACTTCCAGAAAAACAGAACCTTCAAAAGTTCCTTCATTAGAACTTATAGCAATTGAGCGCATATTTACTTTTAACTGTTTTGAAATAATATCAGTTATTATGCTAACTATTCCCACACTGTCAATACCTGAAACTTTTATAGAAGTTAAAAAAGCTTTTCCTTGATTTAGACCTTCCTGAGCCCATTTCGCCCGAATAATTCTATATCCGTAATTACTCATCAGACTTAAGGCATTAGAACAATTTGTTCTGTGAATTTTAACTCCCTCACCTACAGTAATAAAACCAAAAATTTCATCACCAGGAATCGGATGACAACATTTAGAAAAAGTGTAATCCATATCCGCTTCATTATCTCCCAAAATAATGGCATCAGTAGCCATATTTTGTGCCGGATTTTTTGGCTTGGTTGAAGTCTGAATTTCTTGAGCAGGCTTGTTTCTTTCTACTTGTAAGATTGCCGAAATATCAAGTTTTGTTCTATCAATTTTCTCAGTTGCAATTAAGTAATACAATTCAGAAACTGATTTCAACTTTAGGTTTTTACATAAATCTGTTAAAGCCTCTGAGGTAAATGGAACATGGGAATTTTTGAATTTTCTTTCCAGAATTTCTTTACCCATAGAAGAAGCCTTCAATCTTATTTGTTTAAAATAATCGCGGATTTTTGCTTTCCCTTTGGCAGTTATTACAAAGTTTAACCATTCTTCACTTGGTTTTTGTTTGGCACTAGTTAAAATTTCAACCTGATCGCCATTACTTAATTTATGATTGATAGGAACCAATTTATTATTAAGTTTTGCTCCAATACATTTAACCCCAAGGTCGGAATGAATATCAAAAGCAAAATCCAAAATTGAAGAGCCTGCTGGTAATTTTCTTAAATCTCCTTTTGGAGTAAAAACAAAAATTTCATCAGAATATAGAGCAAGTTTGAAATCATCTAAAAACTCGAGTGCATTTGAATCAGGATTTTCCAAAATTTCTCTAACCCTTGATAGCCAGCTTTCAAGACCATTATCGGCATTTTGATTTGAATCTTTGTATTTCCAATGAGCAGCAAAACCTTTTTCTGCAATTTCATCCATCCTTTTGCTTCTAACCTGAACTTCAACCCATCTTCCTTTTGGCCCCATAACAGTAGTATGCAAACTTTCATAACCATTTGCTTTTGGAGTACTTACCCAATCTCTTAATCTGTCAGGATTTGGCGTGTAATGGTCTGTAACCATTGAATAAACCCTCCAGCAATCACTTTTTTCATTTTCATATTCAGTATCTACAATAATTCTAATGGCAAACAAGTCATATACCTCTTCGAAAGGTATACTTTGCTTTTTCATTTTATTTAAAATAGAGTGAATACTTTTAGGACGACCTTTAACCTCAAAAGCCAAACCAGCTTGATTGAGGTCTTCAACTATAGGCTCAATAAAAGTTTTGATGTATTTATTTCTTTGAACCTTCGTTTCATTTAACTTATTCTTTACATATATATAATTGTCGGCCTCCAGGTATTTGGTAGATAGGTCTTCCAATTCAGTTTTAATTGCATATAAACCCAATCTATGAGCTAATGGCGCATATACATAAGCAGTTTCGGATGCAAGTTTAAGCTGGGATTTAGAACTCATACTATCCAAAGTTCTCATATTATGTAATCTGTCAGCAAGTTTTATCAGAATAACTCTAACATCATCGCCAAGAGTAAGAAGCATTTTTTTGAAATTCTCAGCCTGTATACTTCTATCAGGTTGATCAAAAACCCCTGAAATTTTAGTCAGACCATCAATGATTCTCATTACTTTTTCGCCAAACTTTAACTTAATAAGGTCTAAAGTTATTTCAGTATCTTCAACGGTGTCGTGTAAAAGTGCGCTAACAACTGAAGTTACACCTAAACCAATTTCTTCTGCACAAATTTGAGCAACGGCAAGTGGATGAAGAATGTAAGGTTCACCACTTTTTCTTCTCATATTTTTATGAGCTTCCAAAGATAAATTAAATGCTTCCCGTATAATTTTACGGTCGGCTGTATTTAAACTTCTTTTTATACTCCTTAATAAGGTTCTGTATTGTTTTACAATCAGCTGATTTTCTTTCTCTAATGAATCGAGGTGCAATTCCATTCGGTAATTATCTTCTTTTGCTGTGAAACTAAACAAAAAGTTTGAGAAATGAAGAAAATTAAGCGATGAAATTTCTAATGAAATAAGGGCTTGAGCATTAATTAACTAAAAAATACTTGTTGAAA
>JBIPMI010000407.1:0-2542 GCA_044369215.1 Bacteroidia bacterium
AAATCTACAAAGGGTGTATACTCACCAAATCCGATTTTACGACGTGGTGTGAAGAAGTTACTTACAGGAGCTGTGCCCGGTGTATCTACATAGATATATCTCAATATTTCATCTCTATTAACACTAGGTTGAGTGAATCCAACAGATAATAATCTAACAGGCCAGAAACCTCTTCTTTTAAATGTATAAGTGAAGCTTTGGCTATATTTAGCGGTATCAATAAAAGAGTATGCACTTCCAGCTACATTTGATCTTGAATAACCCGGCTCAAGGAAGGTTTCATCAGGCAAATCCCAATAACTTCTAGCAGAATTGGTGCTTGTACTAACTAATTTCTGTGGACTATTTAACCATACTGTATCCATTCCAGGTGCATAATTTGGAGTAGCCATACTGGGAAAAAATCCGGCAATTGGAGGTAATACTGGACCATTTGATAAAACCGAAACGGCAAAAACACCTAAAAAACCAGCACCCGAAGTTTTAGACACAGTAACGGAAACTATATTTTTTGTTTGATTATTGGTCAATAAAGAAAATTTAGATTCATAAAAATTAGGACCATTTGCTGCACAAGGATCAACAACACCGTTCGCTATATTACATCTTCCAATATTTGTTACAGAAGCTGCGCCACCAAACCAATCTGACACAGTAATTGCAGGGAAAATCTGGGTAGTTAAATCAGAAAAAGTTACTGTAACATCAACAACACAGGTACCCTGACCAGAACTCCATAAAACATAAACATCTTTTGCAGCAATAGGAGTTGCAAAATTTAAAACTGAAGAGCCGGTCGCGGTAGTAACATGGAAACAATTATTTGCCGAGTAACTTGCTAATTTAAAAGATAAACCAGCAGTTAATGCACTATTTAAAATCCCGGAGTTTGGTAAAAAACAGGTACTAACGCCTGGATAATCCTGAGCAACAAAAGCAAAATTTGAAGCATCAAATGCTGAGGTTACAGAAGTCCCGGCAGTTCCGCTTCCATTTACAATAAGGTCTTTATTAAAACCAGTATTTATTGTAACAGGAATTAATTGAGCAAAGATGGTTAATGAGGTAAACAATAAAAAGGTAGAAAGAAGTAGTAACTTTTTTAACATGCTAATTGTAATTAATCCATAAATTTAAGCTGATTAATTCATTTATAGCAATGAATAGGTAGTAGGCTATATTAATTATAATAAATTTAAGGTTTGAATTAAAAAAAAGGGGAGAAACAATAATTGCCACTCCCCTTTTTCCAGGTACTTAAAATCTAATTTATTTGCAGTTTTTTGGTATATATCTGAGAACCACTTTCAACTTTCATAATATAAATTCCTTGATTTACAGCAGTTAAATCAACAGACTCTTCTGAAAGGTTTTTACCACTCATTAACTTAGTTGTAACTACTTTACCCTGAATATCAGAAATAGTAATTTTAATTTCACTTTCTGTTTCCTGAAGCAACTTAAAATTAAATATTCCATTACTTGGATTTGGATAAACAGACATTAATTTATCAATATTTAAAACTTCTCCAATTCCAGTTACACAAGCTTCTTCTGATACATTAATATATCTTACAACTATTTTACTTACGTTACCGGACAAGTCGAAAACTCTGTAAGATACACTAAACAAGCCAGGTACATCTGCGAACCATCTATTTGTTTGACCTTCAATTAATGGCAAAGTACTTGTAGGTATAAATCTACCCGGTTGTCTCATTTCAGCATCACTGTTATAATTATCTTGTAACTCAACACCAGGATCAACAAATTCACACCATCTATTCATATTTACTGTTTCACCACCCAAAATCTTAACACTAGGTGCAGTTTCATCAACAATATTAATTATACGGCTTACAGAATCTTTATTGCCTGATGGGTCGGTGGCAATATACCACCTTGTTATTTGACCTAAAGTATTCACAGGAATAACTGCCGGTCTTAATGTTACAGCCAATGTGTTCTTTGGCCATACATTATCAGTTACAGTAAAACCTGGATCTACAAAAGGAGTGTATACTTCCCATGTCAAAGGATTGTTACCATTTAATTGAATAACAGGAGCAATATTATCTGTTACTTTAATTTCAACCATTACCTGATTGGCAATATTGCCTGAAAGGTCTGTTACATTGTATGGAATAAAATAACTACCAACATTGTTTACATCAACTGTTCCTAACCAATTTGGAACTAAGTCTTTCCAGTAATTATCAGTTACTGAAACAACTTTTTCCATATCAATTGCTGTTTTAACCTGGTGAGAATAAAAATTCTTACCTACAGCGTAATTAGGTGTAATAACCGGTCTTGTGGTGTCGCCAACTGTTACTAATCTATTTACTGTTGCAGAGAATCCAAATGCATCTAATACGGTGTAGTTTAAATTATAGCCACCCAATCTGGTAGTATCTACAGAACCTGAAACTATCACATTATTATTTGGAATAATATTGTTTTGATTGTCTCTGGCAACTACTCCAAACTCACTGTATTTATTAAATACTTCAACATATTGCTGACTTGGTCCATAGATCGG
>JBIPMI010000408.1:0-2540 GCA_044369215.1 Bacteroidia bacterium
TGTTGGACCAGATGCTTACAGAGATATTCCTCAATTGATTACCCAAGTTGAAGAAGGTCAAAAAGCTGTGAACGTTTTGCTTTCGAGAGAAGAAACTTATGCAGAAATTACACCTGTTCGATTAAGTTCAAATGGCGTAACAGCTTTCATTAGCATTATGCGTGGTTGCGATAATATGTGCTCGTTTTGTGTAGTTCCATTTACCAGAGGAAGAGAAAGAAGCAGAGCATCAGAATCAATTTTGAAGGAAGCTCGTGATTTATATGAAGCCGGTTATAAAGAAGTAACTTTATTGGGTCAAAATGTTGATTCTTACAGAGAAGAAGATGCAGATGGAAATGTGATTTGCAACTTTGCACAACTCTTAGAAAAGGTAGCACAAATTGCTCCTGATTTAAGAATTAGATTTAGCAGCTCCCATCCAAAAGATATTACAGATGAAGTTTTGTACACCATTAAAAAGTATGATAATATCTGTAATTATATCCATTACCCTATTCAATCAGGAAATAGTAGAGTTTTAAAACTGATGAACCGCACTTATGATAGAGAATGGTTAGAAATGAGACTTGCAAAAATTAGAGAAGTACTTCCTGATTGTGGAATCTCAACGGATATTATAGCAGGATTCTGCAGCGAAACAGAAGAAGAACATCAGGATACACTTTCATTGTTTAAAGATTCAAAATTCAATTTTGCTTTTATGTATCAATACAGCGAAAGACCAGGAACTCTTGCTGCTCGTAGGTATGCAGATGATGTTCCGGTTGATGTGAAACACAGACGTCTTTCTGAAATTATTGCCATTCAAAGTAAAAACAGCATTGAACTAAACCATTTAGAAATTGGCAAAACTCACATCGTTTTAATTGAAGGTTATTCAAAAAGATCGGAAGATGATTTAAGAGGTAGAAACGATAAAAGTCAGGTAGTAATTTTCCCAAGAGAACATTACCAAAAGGGACAATACGTTAAAGTTTTGATTGAAAGGGTAACTCAAACCAGCTTAATTGGCAAGGTAGTTGAAGAAGTAAAATTTTAATTTGGATTACGAAAAGTCATATCAGTTATTAGAAAAGTTTAATCTTTATTTCAGGGAATTGTCGGAGTCGGGCCGAACAAAATTCCTTGAAAGAACAGCTGTGCTTAGTAAAGAGATTAATGTATATGGCAAAGACATGGATGTTAGTCCAGAAATTAAACTCATCCTTCTCTCCTACTTTACGCAACTAACTTTCGGATTAGAAAATTATTTTATTGGTGATTTTGATACGATTTATCTTTACGAAAAAGAGTTTACAGGAGCAAGCGGAAATAAATCAAAAACAGGGCAAACTTTTCACACTAAAATAATTGCTCTTTCATGGTATCATTTTTCTGAATCACACTTAAAAGTTAACGATGGTGACAATTTAGGTTATTACCATATTTCACAAGCAATGGTTCAAGCTTTAAAAAACGGCGATTCAATTGATGATATTTTTGTTGGTTACTATAAAACAGCTGCTGAAATTGTATTTTCTGAATTAGAAAAAAACAAATTTCTTAGTTTTTATAATAACAATAGAAGCATCATAAAAAATCAGGATTTCGATTCATTGTTTCCAATTTTAACTGAATTATTTTTTGATAATCCAATTGAACTTTCTAAAACTTTACCCGATACTTATACCCGATTATGTATTCTGTATAACCAAGACCCAATGGCTTTTGACCAGAATTATGAACTTGATAAAAACAAATACAGAAACAAAAAAAATGTTAGTCCAATCCCTGAGAAAATAAAAAAAGTTTATTCTTATTATACCTCACATTGGAGCCATAATTTGCCATTATTCAATATAATTCTTGTCCCTGTTTTTTTCATTTATTATATAAGACCACATTTATTGTTAACTTTCAATCAGCTTATAATAATCACTATTATTAGTAGTTTGTTGATTTATGTTTTTGGTCGAAAATTTTTCATAGGAAGAGGATTATTTAAATCTGAATTCTGGTTGATATTTAATTGCTTTTTAGGATTCGGACCATCCATTTTGTTTTTTATTTTTTGGAGCAGTTTGTATTTAAATTTCAATCCAATTATTTCAGAACATAATATTGAAGGAAGAGATACTATAACCAAAAGAACAAAAAGTGGAGGCACGCGCGTACATAGCTTCACCTATTATTTTACTGATGGCTTTTTAAACGATTACCCTGAAGCAAGAACCTTATTTGTTGAAGATATAGACCCTGAAAATTTCCCAGAAAACCCCAAATTTAGATTTACAGTAGCTACAAGTCTTTATGGATTTAAAGTAGTTACAGAAAAACGATTAATTGAAGATAAAAATGAATATTCAAGATATTAAACAACGCTTTGAAATTATAGGCAATTCTCCCCTTTTAAATATTGCTTTAGAAACAGCAGTTAAAGTTTCTGGCACCGACATTACCGTTTTAATTAACGGAGAAAGTGGTGTTGGTAAAGAAGCATTTTCGAAAATTATACATGCATTGAGTCACCGTAAACATGGTCCATTTATTGCCGTAAA
>JBIPMI010000409.1:0-2532 GCA_044369215.1 Bacteroidia bacterium
CAATGGAAATAGCGCTGCTGGTGGATTGGGTGCTTTAAGTTACAGGTGGCAAAAATGGGATGGTACAAATTGGATTAATGCAGGAGCTGAAGATTCTTCTCAGAATTATTCACCCGGAATTTTAAATCAAACCACTGTTTTCAGAAGATTGGTAACTACTTTAAATTGTATTGGTGTTCCTGCTTCGATAAGTAATTCAGATACGGTACTTGTTTTTCCTAAACCCAACGTGAATGCAGGAAATGATTTGTTTAAGTGTAAGTCTGATGGCTTATTTAATTTGGGTGGAAATCCTTCAGGAGGAACATGGTCAGGTACCGGAGTCATTACAAATAACGGTTTTAATCCTGGTATCATGCCAACAGGAAATTACTCCTTAAGTTATTTTTATACTGATAACAATTCATGCTCAAATTCTGATACCTTGGTTTTAAGCGTAAGGGATAATCCTATAGTAAATGCCGGTTCAGATTTAAGTGTTTGTCAGAATTCCGATTCAATAGTTTTAAGTGGATTTAACCCTGCTGGTGGTATCTGGTCAGGAATTTCAACAACTACTATAGGGAAATTTGGTCCGGGTGGGGCAGGAGTTGGACTAAAGAACCTATTTTATCAGTATACAGATACCAATAATTGTAGCAATACAGATACTATTCAAATTCAAGTATTGGCTAAACCAACATCAGGTTTTACTATATCAAGTGCAGATTCAGGATGCAATCCTTTAGCAGTAAATCTTGTGAATTCATCTTTAACAAATACAACTGATGCTTTTTCAAGTTTGAAGTTTAAATGGAATTTTACCGGTATGACCAATGATAGTTTGGTTAATCAGTCTAATACTTTTTATAATTCTGGAATTGTAGATAGTGTTTATTCAATCCAACTTATTAGCATTGCTGTGAATACTTGCCGAGATACGATTGGCAAAACGGTAAAGATTAAGCCTGATGCAAAAGCATTGTTTAACTTTACAAATACGGTTTCTTGTGCACCATTTGTAATTCCAGCAAACGCTTTTTCTGCCGAAGTTTATCCTGATGCAAATTCAAATTATATCTGGAAAGTAAATCAAACTCAAATTGGTACAGGAATTAATTTTCCGGGATTTGTATTCACCAATGCCAACGATAGTTTCAAAATAAGTTTAATTGCGCTTTCATTAAACGGATGTAAAAACGATACTTTCGAAAAATGGTTTTATACCATCAGTAATCCAAGACCTGATTTTATTGCTATTGATTCAGTAGCATGTAGTGGTAAAATTATTCAGTTTCAAAACAATTCATTTCCTTTAAATGGATTGAATTATTTATGGGAATTTGGTTCAAACATTACTACCTCAAATTTAGCCAATCCAAGCCAAACGTTTTTTAATTATAGTAATGCTGATACCATTGTACAAGTAAAACTACATGCCATCGCTATCAGTGGTTGCAGGGATTCTTTAACAAAATATATTACTATCAAATCACTTCCTCGACCGAATTTTACAATTTTAGATACTGTCTTGTGTTACCCTGAAAAAGCTATAGTTATTAACCAAAGTTCTAACCAACCTGTTTTGGATATGAATGGATTTATATGGAAAGCAAGTAGCAGCAATTTAACTATTGAAAATGATACAGCTTCAACTCAAACTTTTGTTAGTATAAGTGATTTGCAATCGGTAAACAGTAATATGTATTCAGTTCAACTAAAAGCAAAAACATTGTTTGGTTGTACAGATAGTTTTAGTCAAAGCTTTAGACAAGCAGGAAGGCCAATCTCTGGATTTTCATTGGCTATGGATAGTGCATGTGCTCCAATTCAGATTACTACAAACAACATTAGTTTGTATGGAACACAATTCAATTGGACATGTAGCAATTCATTGGTTACTTTTAATGATGTCAGTGTTTTTAATCCAACAATTACATTTCCTGTACATAGAGGAATTCTTGATTCAATTTATCAAATCAAATTAATTACAAGCAGTATTGATGGATGTAAGGATACAACTATAAAAAGTTTTAAAGCATTTCCAAAACCTGTTACTGATTTTATCACATCAAAGGATAGTGGTTGTGCTGATTTATTATTGAGTTTAAAATCAACTTCTATTGTAAAGTCGCCTTTTGAATTGATGTGGAATTTTGGTGATGGTTTTAATCATAACGCTTCAATTGATACTGTTCAACATACATATAAAGGTGCATTTCTAAAGGATACTTTGTACCATGTTCAGTTAATTACAAAATCACAGCAGGCATGTTATGATACCTTAATTCGCTTGAATACAGTGAAAGTAAAAACCATTCCTAAAGCAGCATTTGAATTGAGTTTAGATACATCATGCTCGCCATTAAGATTGCTTATTACAAATTCAAGTATCGGACATCCTCAATTTTTTGACTGGAATCTGGACAATGGAAATAGTTCTGCATTGTTTGAACCAGCAGGACAACCACTTTCTTATTTTGCTTTTGATTCAATCAGTAAGTATCAAATTCAATTAAAGGTTACCAATATGTGTGGGGTTGATAGCACATC
>JBIPMI010000410.1:0-2530 GCA_044369215.1 Bacteroidia bacterium
TATCTCGATTTCCAGAAGCTGTTCAATTAATAGATTTAAATCTAGCTAATATTGTTTCCAATAAACAAGAATTTAATTTATGGCTCAATACATTTATTCAAAATAAAATAAAACAGGAAAACCGAAATCAAGAATTAGAAAATTGGATGAATGAAAATTCCGGTGCTGCTGCAAGAACTGCTGCAGATATCTTAAAGAGAATTAAAAAGAAAAACTAGGTGTAAAAAGTAGTAGCTGTTTATAAAAGTTTAACTCGATTTCTTACAAATTAAAAACTGCTTTTCCGACTTGTCACTAAACTGTTCTTTATTAAAGTTTCCACACTTTTTTACTACTTCAAAACGATTTAAACTTAAAAAGAATCTATTTCTTGAGAGAGATATAACCTCATATCCTTATTTTGTATTGAATTGAATTTATTGTCCATGAAATAATGCCATTTAATTCTATTAAACTGGATCTGATATTCATAATTCAGGGATTGCTCTATTTTCACTTTTCTGCCACCTTATGCTTCATATTCAGCAACTTTAGTCTTAACTTTTTCTGATGATATGACATAATCAATATTGGGATTATAGCAATCAAATATAAAAAAGCCATCATCTTTTAGATACTTCGGAACATTCGCCAAGGTCGAAAATCAATTCTGGTTTGAATATAAATGATGGATAGAATTAAATGGAATAAATATTAAACAAACCAACTAGATAAATGAATTTTTTTTATCAGTTTCTATAAAATCAATTTTTACATTTGCATTATGAGCTGAAAATTTTGCTTTAGTTAAAATGGTTTCAGAATTACCAACTCCACAAATATTAGCTCCACTCTTTTATGAAGGAATGGAAAATCTTCCTGAAACACAAAAAATTCTTACACCTGTGTATGGCTGCTTTTAAACATCTAATTCCAGTAAAATTGGAAGTCTGTAAATTAGGTATTCAAACCGTCGTAGATATTGGCATCATAAATCAATTCTCAAATGTATAATCAGAATCAAGATGGCCTTCCGATATTTGATTTATTGGTTATAGAAATAATTTGAATTAAGATATTTTAGATTCCTAATTATACTTTATTCTTAACTCATTAAAACTAGTTAATAGTAAGGTCAATATCAATATTCATTAAATTGAATAATCAAAGGTGTCAAAAACTATTTATAATCAATCTGAAAAACATATTCCTGAATTATAAATCTTCTAAACAACGATTTTAGTTTGTAAGAAATAAGCTAGCATATTAAATCTTGAAAGATTAAACCATTTGAGACGTTCATATGAATTCACGAAAGATGATAACAGAATCAAATTCTGAATTAAAAAATTGTAAATCAAAAAGGAAACTAAATTTGAAACTATAAGTATTGAATTGGGCTTAAAAGCGAGATTCATTGTTCTTAATTCACTTTAAAACTAAGGGGTGAAAGTTTTTCAAGACCATGACTTATAAAATAGGCTAAGCATATCCTATTCAATAAATATATGCAACCTAGCAATTGAAATTATCGTAAGACAAATAATGAATTGAAAACATAGAATTTAAAAACTATTAAAATCATAATCAGTTAAAAATCAAATTAACAGAAACACAAAAAAACAAAAAAGGCAGTATCAAATGATACTGCCTTTTTATAATTGAATGATTGAAATTAACTAGCTGATTCTTCTGTAGTAGTTTCTTCTGCTTTTGGTTTAGCAGTTTTACCACGACGCGTTCTTTTAGCAGCAGTTGATTTAGCTGATTTCTCACCAAGAAGGTTTTCGTTGAAATCTACCAATTCTATAATAGCCATTTCAGCATTATCGCCTTTACGATTCATAGTTTTTAAAACTCTGGTATATCCGCCTGGACGATCAGCGATTTTTTGAGCAACAGCACCAAATAATTCTGATACTGATTCTTTATTTTTTAAATAACTAAAAACAACACGACGAGAGTGAGTGCTATCGTCTTTTGCTTTAGTAATTAGAGGCTCTACATATTTACGCAATTCTTTAGCTTTTGCGCAAGTTGTGCTGATACGCTTATGGATAATCAATGAACTAGCCATGTTAGCAAGTAAAGATTTTCTATGCGAAGCAGTTCTGCCTAAGTGATTGAATGTTTTTCCGTGTCTCATCTTTATTTTCTGTTCTTGACTAAAATCTAAGTTCTAGTCTTCGTTCAACTTATACTTTGAAATATCAATACCAAAAGTTAATCCCTTCTCACGTACTAATTCTTCTAACTCACTTAATGATTTCTTACCGAAATTCCTGAATTTTAACAAATCAGCAATATCATAAGCAACCAAATCAGCCAAAGATTTGATATCAGCAGCTTTCAAGCAATTGTAAGCTCTTACTGATAAATCTAAATCTGATAGAGGAGTTTTTAATATTTTACGAACATGAAGGAAGTTCTCATCTACTTCTTGAGTAGGTTCTTTCACTTGAGTATCTAAAGTGATTAACTCATCTGAGAACAACATAAAGTGTTGAATTAAAATCTTTGCAGCTTCTTTCAAAGCTTCTTCAGGATGGAT
>JBIPMI010000119.1:0-8742 GCA_044369215.1 Bacteroidia bacterium
ATATAAAATTTTTCTATTTTATGAGTTGTAAGACCCCGATAGGTGGTCTCATGTTTATAGAAAAATGCTCAAAATGAGTTCGGGCGGTATTTCTTCGTGTTTTATTTTCTGTAATCATGTCATCTATTCTAGATTTTAAGAACTTAATAAATGAAACATCATATTAATCATATTTCATTTTTTGAGGTTTAGTTTAATCTTGACGAGTAATAATCAGCTATATAGTTTCGATAAATTTGTTTTTAGGTGAAGAAGCGGATAATCGTAAATAGTAATATTTACTATTTTACATAACAATTAAAATTTTACGACTTACTTTGTTTTAATGCATATTATAAGCGAGTGGATTTCTGCACATGGTGATTTATTATATTCTTATGCTTTTTTGAAGACAGGGAATAAAGAAACTGCAGAGGATTTGGTTCAGGAAACACTTATATCTGCCTTTAAATCAATTGATGGCTTTAAAGGAGAAAGCTCCCCAAAGACTTGGTTAATAAGCATCCTCAAGTATAAAATTATAGATTATTACAGAAAAAAAGAGGTTCTGAAAAATTCCGAATCATATTTGAATGTGTCAGAAAATGAATTTAATGCTTCATTTTTTGAAGAAACTTCTACCTCTTTTGCACATTGGAAAAATGAATCTGCGCCCCAAAATTGGTTAAGTGAAAATATGGCAGATAATCAACTTTTGAACAAGGAAATTTTGGAATGGATTCAATATTGTATCAGTAAAATCCCAATCAAATTGAGACCCGTATTTTTTGCCAAATACATGGAAGAAAGAGATGCTGAAGAAATTTGTAAGGAATTTGGAATTAGTACGTCTAACTATTGGGTGATGTTACATCGCTCTAAATTATTGATGAGGGCTTGTTTAGAGAAAACTTATTATGGAAAGAAATGATGAGGACAAAATTACTGTTTAACTGCAAACAAACGAGTGCTTTAGCCGATCGTTTTCATGATAAGCAACTAGGCTTTTTAGAAAAATGGAAAGTTAAAATTCACTTGAATGTTTGTGATTCATGCAAGAACTATTACGTTCAATCAGAATTGCTTAAAGTTGAATTGGGTAGGTTTATTTCAAATTTGCAAGAAACTCCGACTCACCAAATGAGTGATGATAAAAAGAAAGAAATTGAAAGTGCAGTGCTTAATGAATTAGGTTTATAAGAAATACTTTTTCAGGTTAAGCTTATAAATAGTAAATGGACCTTCTTCAAAACCAATAGTAACTAAATTAAAAAGGAAGAACTTAGTTTTTCATTATCTTAAATGATTGACCGTTTATTTTTAATAAATAAATGCCCATTTCTTTTTCTGAAATATCTATTTCATTTGAGTTTTCAGATAAATAGCCTTTTAAAATTAATTTACCAGTGAGATCAAATATTTCATAATCCACATGATTGTTTAAGCTCGTTTCAACAGTAAATATTCCATTTGTGGGATTTGGAAATATTTGTATGAAATCATTCTTTTCTAAGTTTAAGATATTAGTTTTAATTGCATTTAAACAGCCAGAAGTAATGGAACAGATGTTTTTACTAATTCTTGCGGCATAAGTGCCGCTTTTCTTCAATACAAAATATTGTTTTCCTTCACCAGTTATTTGTTCAAAGTTTTTGTTACAATCTAACCATTGATAAGCCGCTCCGCTTTGATTTGCGAAAATTGTATCCCCACTTTTACGAAGAGTTGAATCTAAACTAATGATGTCTAATGTTAATGTTATGATACTATCACATCCTTGCATATTGGGAATGGTATCAAAATAAATTCCAGATTTTGAATAAGTTTTATTGTTCCACAACAATCTGTTACAAGCTGATTCTGTAAATGAAGAAACGGTTTGGTTACCTATAATTAAACTACAAATACTTATCGAATCACAATTTTTGCTAACAGAAAAAGTATCGGTATAAATTCCTGCATTCAATCTATAAGCACCTTGTAGAAAAATACTATCACCCTGACAAATACTAATTTGGTTATTAGTTGTAGAATAACATTTTTGATTCACCAACAAAGCTTTGTATGCATTTATTCTTCCATATCCGTAGTACCTGTCCCAACCTACAACATCTTCAATTGGGTCTCCAACAGTATCTTCTGCTGATGATTCAATTATAGCTTTAATTTGGGCTGGTGTCCTCGATTTATTTTGTGATAACAATAAAGAAGCTAAGCCTGCTACATGCGGTGCTGCTTGAGATGTTCCTCCCCAATAACCATTATAATTTGTGTTTGAAAGATGGTTAAGTGCATAGATGTAATTTCCCGGCGCTACAACAGAAATATGATTTCCATAATTGCTACCACTACTTGTACTCCAAAAAAATGGTGCAGTCCTTTTGTCATTTGGATTTGTTGACCCAACTGCAATTACGCCGGGATAAGCAGCTGGATAATAGATAACTGATGAATTAGTGTTCATCATACATGCAACAATGGTAACGCCATTGTCTAATGCATAAGTTACAGCATTTTGTAAGGTAGTTGATACAGAGCTACCTCCCAATGACATATTTATAACTTTAGCACCATTATTTACAGCATAATAAATCGCATCGGAAAACCATGAGTATAAGCCGGAATTACTAGAGTTGAGTACTTTTAGATTCATTAATTTACATTTCCAGTCTACTCCTGCATAACCTATTGAATTGTTTGCATTTGCTCCAACAATACCGGCTACACAAGTACCATGACCCAAATCATCGCTGGGCATATTGTCTAAGTTTACAAAATCCCAGGCAAAAAAATCATCAACATATCCATTTAAGTCATCATCAATTGAATTATTGGGTATTTCGTTTTTATTAGTCCAGATTCTTCCTGCAAATTCAGGATGGTCTAGTTTGTTACCACTATCTATAATTGCAACAACAATATTCGTATCACCTTGCTCAATATCCCAGGCACTTTTCATTTGTATATCTGCACCGGGAATTGCTGTTGAAAGAGGAAATGTTCCATTATTACTTAATGACCACTGTCTGCTAAAGTATTGGTCGTTGGGGGTACCTCCACCGGTTCCTACTTGGTCATGTTCGGCATATTCAACTAAACCGGAGTTGATATATTCCTCAATCACTTGTTCAAGATTTGTTGAGGAAGAGAATTGAATCGTATAATAACTTTTAGATTCTTTTTTGCCTGATACATGTTTTTCAATTTGAATAGCTTGATTGAAAAAATGAATGCTGTCTATTTTATTGGCAAGCAGCATTTTTTGTTTGTTCAGTGATAACTGAAAGTTTTGAGTAGATGATTTAAACTTTACAATAATTTGCTTATTTGTAATAGAACTTTGTGCTTTACAGATTAATCCAAATAAGATAAAAAATAGGGTATAATTTAGCTGTCTCATAAATGGTATATTTTAGTTCGAGGGTTAATAAAACTTTAATTCCCAAATTCACTATCAATTAACAAATAAAATCTTGGTTTTCAAAATTTAAGGCTTAAACAATTTCAATTTTCACTTGTTCGAGTGATTATAAAATATTTTGTAAGGTTTGTTTGAATTAAACGACTAAACATTATATAAATCAAACTATTTATGAAAAACCTTCAATTATTATTTAGCTTTTTAATAGTGTTATTAAGTCTGGAATCTTGCGCTCAAAAGCAAAATTCAAACAAACAAATTACTCAAAGTGTAAGTGGATCTGTAGTTAAATCTGATGATGAATGGAAAAAGGAATTATCAGAAGAGCAATATTATGTACTTCGTCAGAAAGGTACCGAAGCTCCATATACAGGTAAACTCTTGATGAACAAAGAAAAAGGCGTTTACAAATGCGCTGCTTGTGGAAATGAATTGTTTACTGATGATATGAAATTCGACTCGCATTGCGGTTGGCCAAGTTTTGATAAGGAAATCAAAGGTGGTAAAATCAAAACTACAACAGACATTTCTCATGGTATGCAAAGAACTGAGATTATGTGTGCAAAATGTGGTGGGCATTTGGGACATTTGTTCGATGATGGTCCTACTGAAACAGGACAAAGGTATTGTGTTAATTCTGTTTCATTAGATTTTGTTAGTGAGAAAGAATTGGCAACTGAAAACAAAAGTAAACCAAAGCTTGATACGCTTGTTTTAGGAGGTGGCTGTTTCTGGTGTGTTGAGGCAGTTTATGAAATGTTGGAGGGAGTAAAATCAGTTGAATCGGGTTATTCTGGTGGTACCGATAAAAATACTACTTACGAGGATGTTTGTTCTGGTGCAAGTGGACATGCAGAGGTAGCGCAAATTATTTTTGATCCATCTGTGACATCATTAGAGGAGGTTTTAGAAGTGTTTTTTACGGTACATGATCCTACAACACTAAACAGACAAGGAAATGATATTGGAACACAATATAGGTCAGTTATATTTTATAAAGATTTAAATCAAAAGCAAATTGCAACTAAAATCATCAATGATTTAAACAAAGCAAACGCCTATCCTTCAAAAATTGTAACTGCTGTAGAACCATTCAATTTCTTTATCAAGGCAGAAGAATACCACCAGGATTATTATGCTCAAAACAAACAAAAGGGTTATTGCAGATTAGTTATTCAGCCTAAAATAGAAAAGTTCGAAAAGGTATTTGCCAATAAAAAGAAGAAGAATTAATAAAAGAATAATTAGAGTTTCTTTTTATAAACTGTTTGCATATAGATAACATGAGGAAAACTAATGCAGGCAATGAAGATGAAAAACTGTCCAGCATATTTTTGTATGCCTGACGATTCATTTTCAGGCGCAATTAGATATAAAATAGCAAGCATTAACCAAGCAGCACCATGAAAAGGAAGAGAATTCAACCAAATTTTTTTGTTATCCATTTTTAAATGAGATTTTAATTGTAACCAGCTAGAATAACTATGTTGTCCAATAAAATACAAAGAGAATGAAATTATTAATGGTAAAAAGCTAGCCAAAGTTAACCAACAAATAGTGATTATAAATGAAGGGTTTTTCTTGTATAATGCAAATATAATCCAAGCAGAAATAGTCCATTTAGGAATAGCAACCGGAAATAAAACACCGCCCATAAAAGCTAATATCTGATTTGTTTCAGTTTGATGTGTACCTACTATATACAATAGGACAGAAGTTCCCCATAGGAAAGAGCTTGTAACTGATAGTCCAAATACTTTGGCATCAGCTTGGCCAAAATGCCAGGAAGAATAAATAAGAAAAAGTATAAGACCTAATGCAGGAATCCAATACCATAATGCTAACACAATAAAAGATAATAAAAGATATTTTATAATAAATACGGGCGACTTTTTGTATTCCCATTTACCAGTTTCTAATAAATGATCTACGGCGCCATGAGGGATTCCAATTGTTATCAAGCCAATTGCTATAAACCAATATCCGGCGGTCTCTTGTAAGCTTTCATTATTTCCTAAAAGAATAAAAATAATAGTTAAAAAACATAAGAAGATTGGTTGAATGAACTGATTTTTGAAAACTCTTTTTGCAAGTGATTTTAAAAATGGAGACCAATTTAATTTATAAAAAATTGAAATATCGTCTATGATGTTTGTCTTTTCATCAAGAAATTTCAGAATCTTTATTGTTTCAACTTTCTTGAATAACTCAATAAAAATAGCTTTACCTTCATGAGGATTGTTTTTTAATATATCTAATAAAAGGCTGTCGTAAAATCCAAATCTATTTTTAAAGGCTTGCTTATGATTTTTATTTAAGTCAATGATATCCTCATTTTTTTTGATTGAGTCTGCAATTGTTTTGGCATGGTAATACATGTTTTTAAAAGCATATCCGGTACTAGGTTTAATGCCATAGTTTCTGGCGCCAAGTAATACAACTCCTTGATGACAATCATTTTGAATCTCACGCTGGCTCATCGGAATACAACCGATTTCTAAATCAAGTTTAGTATAATCTCCAAAATTACTTTTTATGTATTGGTGAAGAAGAATATCTACTTCAGATTCTTTCATTATTTCTAATCCGAATCGAGTAATTTCTACTAATAGTTTGTTTTTAGAAAAAGGTAATACATAAACAAACTGGGTTTGATTTTGCTGGTCGATTCTAAAATCCATGAATCGTATAACATGAGCTTGATTTATTTCAGATTTAGTTTCTATAAGCCACCCAACAAAACTTTGAAAGATATGAATTTCATCATTTTTTGGCTCTAGATAAACCGGGCTTCTTGAATCAAATATTCTGTTTGCTCTGACTAAATTTCCTTCTATTGTAATATAAGGACTTATTTCATCACTGGAAATATCATTAATTTTAGTTGATAACTTTTGCCAATTAAGCTGAGTAGCTAATTCTTCAATTTTTAGATATAAATCAATACTGGAGATGTGATTATATTTTAGGGGAAATAAGTTAATCTCTGTTGAATCAGAAAGCGTCATTGAATTCCATGAATGTGAAATTAACTCGCGAAGGTTGCTTGAAATTGGGTCTTTATCTTCAGCCCAAAAGCAAAAAGTTTTATCGTTTTTAGTTTTTTTTTCCTGGTCTATTAGTAAAACAGTTGAGCCATCTAAGAGATTATTTCTGTTTAATTCTAATAACAATAAAGAAGCTGAAGCTCCAACACCACAAAAAATATAATCATACTTAATTATTGAAGTAGATGTATTTATTTGCTTATCATCTTCCATATTGATTTTTATTTCAAGTTCCTTTTAATATAAAAAAAGGGAAGTGTAAACGATACACTTCCCTTTTTAGTAAAACTTTTTCTATAATTTAATCCTCGCTTCTTGAAAGAGCATAAATAACTAATCCAAATCCTATTTTGTTAATAGCATCTGCAATATTATATACGATGTCCATTGCATGAGAAGCAGCAGCTGGATCTGAAACTAATTGAATTCCAAACAAACCACCTGGAGTTCCTAAGATATATCCCAATGGATAAATTGCCCAACCAACTAAAACAAACCAAGCTAAAACTCTAGTTGCTTTTGCAACCTGTGGTCCTGCTGTTTGTGATAATTGTGCCACTTCGCCAAACCAAACTAGGTATGCGATGTAGAAATAAGCTGCACCGGAAATTACTCCCCATAATACGCTGTTTCCACGGTCAATTGTTTCTCCGAAATAACCAGTTACCAACATCACAAGAGATGCAAAAATTAGTTTCCATAACAAAGAAACTTTAGCACCAGCCTTTTTGGTAATTAAATAAAACTCCACACACATCAATGGAACTGTTAAAATCCAATCCACATAACGGAAGAATGTTGGTGAGTCTCCTGTTTCTAAATTGTAGCTTCTCATGTAATAATAATGAACTGCTGCAATGAAAGTAATTAGTCCTGAAACTAATACAGATGTTCTCCATTTTTGAGAAGTGTTGTTTAGCTCAAGAAAAAAGAATACAGAGGCGGCCATCATAGCCATAGTGCCAATGAAAAAGGTAAATGCTACATAATTGTCGCTTGCAATTTTTAAATGCTCCATTTTGTTTGTTTAATTTGTTTTCCTACTCTTAAGGATTTTCAGTTACTCCAAGTTTTTTCTCTTGATTGCTATCTTCAAGATTTTTAAAAAACATGAAGTTATCCCTTTTGTTTTATTTATTGTTTAATAATCTTTAATATAAGTAAAAAATATTTAAAATTGACACTAATTGATTAATTAATTTAAATTTGACTGATTGTCTCCTGCTTTTTAGACGAGTAATTTTTTGATTTTAGCTTATTTTTAATGAATAAATTGAACAGTTATTACGAGTATGAACTATTAGATTAATCTTGTATTTAGGGCCTGCTGAAAATCTTTATTTGGACTAGTTATCAATCAATTAGACTGTTTTTTTAATGATTTAAATGCAAGTTTTTAAGAACAATTGCTTAAAAATCCTTCCATCAAGTAAAATTAGTTTTCAAATGATATAAAGACAGAAACAAGGCCATCTTTGTCGTTGCTGCCAAATTGAAGTATTTAACCCAGATTATGCATTGGAATTCGTAATGAGGGGCAAAAGACCAAAGAAATTGGCAGTTTCGTGAGTAAAGCATACTGAACTAGTATGCTGCATGAGGGAAACTGAGTTTACGTCCAATTTCAAAGGTATTTTGACCAGTAATAGAAAATCTAATGCATATTCTGGGTTTAATATACATCTTAAACAAAAAACAGAAATAACCTAGTTTAATACCGAGGCAATTTTGTTTAGGCCAATTTATTGGACTTTAACAAAATGCATTCGGTATAATTTGACAGCGACTAAAATCTGATCTGTTTCTGTTTTTTTCAGCAGGCCCTAAGTATCTAATTTTATACTATTTTTCTGATATAATGAAAGAAGTGAAGTTTATTTCTTTTTCAATTATTAATCTTAACAATTATCCGCTTCTTTACCTAAAAACAAATTTATCAAAACTTCATAGCTGATTATTATTCGTTAAAATCAAACTAAATCTCAAAAATGAAATATGATTCGTATGATGTTTCATTTAGTAACTTCTGAAAATCCAGAATGGATGACATGATTATTGAAAATAAACTACTAAGAAACACCACCCTCGAACACTCCACCACACGGACCTTCGGTCTGCGTGGTGGAGTGTCCGAGGGAATTTGGTTTAAAGCATTTTCTATAAACATGTGACCACCTTCAGTGTCATTAATTCCATAGAATTGAGTAATTTAAATCCAAAAACTTTTTGAAAATAATTCTAAATACAAATATTGGATTTTAAAAAATACTTCTGGTAAACATGCGGATATTCGTT
>JBIPMI010000411.1:0-2517 GCA_044369215.1 Bacteroidia bacterium
TTTGGCTCCACTTGCACATTTATGTATTCCATTGTTTGGGAAAGGAATGGTTTGGGTTGATGGAAAGAAAATTCCTTCATCAGAAGCATTGTTGAAGTTTCACATTGCTTCTGTTAAACTACAATCGAAAGAAGGATTGGCATTGATTAACGGCACTCAGTTTATGTCGTCGTATGCCACTTATATCCTTTTAAAATCGAAACAATATTTACCTATTATCAATAAAGTTGCTGCACTTTCATTAGATGCTTTTGATGGCAGAATTGAGCCATTTACTGATGCACTTCATCAAATCAGACCACATAAAGGACAAATAGAAACATCCAATCAAATGAGAAATAATTTGGCAGGAAGTGAAATGATTCAAAGAACAAAAGCACATGTCCAGGACCCTTATGCATTCAGATGTATTCCTCAGGTTCATGGTGCTTCATACGATACTGTTTTATATGCACAATCGGTTATTGAAACCGAAATTCAATCTGTAACAGATAATCCAAATGTTTTTCCTGATGATGATTTGATTATATCAGGTGGAAATTTCCATGGACAACCGCTTGCATTGGTGATGGATTTTCTTGCTATTGCTTTGGCAGAATTAGGCAGTATTTCAGAAAGAAGAACTTATCAGTTAATAGCAGGATTGAGAGAATTACCAGCCTTTTTAACAGGCAATCCTGGTTTAAATTCAGGCTTTATGATTCCACAGTATACTGCAGCTTCGATTGTTAGTCAGAACAAACAATTATGCAGCCCTGCAAGTGTTGACAGCATTGTAAGTAGCAACGGACAAGAGGACCATGTATCGATGGGAGCCAATGCTGCTACTAAATGTTTGAGGGTTCTAAAAAACCTGGAAAGAATTATTGCCATTGAATTGATGAATGCAGCTCAGGCATTTGAATTCAGAAGACCTTTAAAAACCTCTGAAACATTGGAGGAATTACTCACATCATACAGAAAAAAAGTAAGTAAGCTGGAAAACGACAGGTACTTACATGAAGACATTGACCAAAGTATTTTATTCATTCAACAATTAAATTAATATGGATTTATTAAACCACCCTGATATCAACGATTTGATTGAAATTGCCATTAGAGAAGATGTGGGTGATGGCGACCATAGTTCAATGGCTTGTATTCCTGCCGAGCAACAAGGTCATGCCTATTGTATAGCCAAAGAAGCCGGAATTATTGCCGGAATTGATTTGGCTAAAAAAATATTTCACAGAATAGACCCCAACATCATTTATGAAGCTCATTTAAAAGATGGTGATGAGATTGAAGTTGGCACCAGAGTTTTTGATGTTAAAGGTTCTGATATTAGCATACTTACTGCCGAAAGACTGGTATTAAACTTTATGCAAAGATTGAGTGGAATTGCCAGTCAGAGCAAAAAAATCAGTATGATTTTAAAAGAATATAAAACCACGATTCTTGATACACGTAAAACCACACCAGGTATGCGTCTATTAGAAAAATGGGCTGTAAAAACAGGAGGTTGCAGCAACCATAGAATGGGCCTTTACGATATGGTGATGTTAAAGGACAATCATATTGACTTTGCCGGAGGAATTGAACAAGCCATTAAAAAAACCAATGAGTATTTACAAAACAAAGGTTTGAAATTAGATATAGAAATTGAAACACGAAGTTTGGATGAAGTACAACAAGTGCTTCACTATGGAGGTGTTAAAAGAATTATGTTAGATAATTTTAGTCCTGAACTGTTAAAAGAAGCAATTCTATTAATAAATGGCAGATACGAAACGGAAGCTTCTGGTGGAATTACATTAAGTACAATAGAAAAATATGCAGAATCCGGAGTCGATTTTATCTCTGTTGGAGCATTGACCCATAGCTCAAAAAGTATCGACCTGAGTATGAGAGTCATACAAAAGTAAAAATAAAAAAAATTAAGTTTTTAAGCAATTGATTTTAGTTGCTTTTCTGATTTTTTTATACATATTTGTATTGAATAAATATTTTAACAAACCAATAAAAATGAAAAACAATTTACTTAAAGGACTAGTTTTTGCATCAGCATTAACATTAAGTTTAGGTGCATGTAAAAAAGAATCTACAACTACTGATGGAAATGGAAATGGAAACGGAAATGGCAATGCTATTGAAGTACCAAGAGTTGCACACAGTGTTGTAAACAAAGTTACCGGAACTCTTTGCCCACCATGCGGTGGATGGGGATGGGATGCTTTTGAAGAATTAATTTCAACAAACAAAGGAAAAGCATATTTCGTAGGTACATATAGCCAAAACTTTGTTGCTAAAGAATTAATTACTCAAATCGCTTCTGATTGGGATGATTATTGGGGAATCACAGGTTATCCTACTTTCTGTGCGAACTTCGCTCCACAATTATCAAGAACTTCATCAGGAGTGAATATTACTGCTGAGAAAAAATTATGTAATGATGCAGTAACTGCACATGTTGGTAAATCGCCATTGGCTAATACAGCTTTCACTGTAACTTGGACAGAAGAAGCCGGTTGGTACAAA